>JAYEMY010000070.1:0-4561 GCA_034718455.1 Thermodesulfobacteriota bacterium | reverse complement strand
TTGAAATTCAACTCGTCCAATATGTTTTATCCCTTTCGTGCTTTCGTCCTTTCGTGCTTTCGTGATAATTCTTTTCTTTTTCGTATGTTGCACAATCTGACGTGTAACCGCACAGGTGGAAAAATATGACTTGTGCGATTAGCTGTTAGCTATTAGGTAAAAACATTGTATAAAAACGGACAGTTAAGCTAAAATCTAACAGCTAACAGCTGGCATCCGCCTATATTGAAAAAGTGTAAACTACAGAATGAAGGATGCCCAAAAATGGTATTTTATTTCCACTTGGTCATCCGCTCAAGTCTCTACTGATGGTCCTTGAGACATGTAACTACTAGAAAACATTACAAATATTGTGTTACGCAAAGGTTTTGGATTTATTGGCATAGATATTGCGGATTGCGTAGCAAGATGGAGCAAAAAGCATATTTTTTACCCAAGTTAAATCGTCCGAGCCTCACAAACGTTTTCACCAGAAAACAGTTGTTCGGCCGGTTGGATCAGCTACGGAAACAGCCGGTTATCTGGGTAACGGGACCTCCGGGCTGTGGGAAGACCACACTGATCAGCAGCTATGTCGAGGACAGTGACATCCCATGTCTTTGGTATCAAATAGACGAAGGCGACGCAGATCCGGCAACCTTTTTCTACTACATGGGCCTGGCTGCAAATACAACTGCACTCCAAGAACGAGAGACACTGCCCCTTCTAACCCCCGAACACCTCCAAGACATCTCAAAATTTACTCCACGATATTTTGAAAATTTCTACAATAGGTTAGAGATACCGGGTATACTTGTTTTTGATAACTATCAAGAGTTGCCTGCCTCGTCACCATTTCACAAAATATTTCATAAGGGATTATCCAAAATCCCTGAGGGCTTGACCGTCATCTTGATCAGCCGCACTTACCCTCCCCAGGTTTTAGTCCGTCTGTTGGCCAATAACCAGATGACACTTCTCGGATGGAATCAACTCTGTTTGACATCAGAAGAGTCGGAAGGAATCATCCGGCTCCGGCAACAGGTAAAAGTGACAGGAGAGACCACTCTTTATTTGCACGGCACGACCGGTGGATGGGCAGCAGGGCTGGCGCTGTTATTAGAAAAAGCAAAAAGAGGGGGTATAGACCTTCAACTGCTCTGCAAACGGGTACCGGAGGAAATATTTGCGTATTTTGCAACTGAAATTTTTGAAAAGATAGATAGCGAGACACAGGATTTTTTACTTAAGACGGCCTTTTTGCCTAAGATGACGGCAAAAATGGCTGAAGAGATCACCAGCCACCCCCAGGCAAGTCGCATCTTCTCTAAATTAATTCGCGATAACTGTTTTACTGACGAGCTCTTCCTTGCTGAGCTTACCTACCAGTATCACCCATTATTTAGGGATTTTCTATTGTCCCGTGCAAAAGAAACATTTTTGTCTGAAGACCTGGCGATTCTTTGCCGCCATGCATCGAAACTTCTTGAGGCAACCGGTCAAATAGAGGACGCAGTTGCGCTCCTGCATGATGTTGAAGACTGGGACGCAAAGATCATGCTAATCATAAAGCATGCCCCATTGATATCGGCACAGGGGAAAAATCGTGTTTTGGAAGCATGGTTGAACACACTTCCAGAGGAGATGATTGAAGATACGCCATGGCTTCTTTATTGGAAGGGTGTGTGTCGTCTGCCGTTCGACCCTTGTCTGAGCAGACGCTATTTTGAGCAAGCCTTTGAGCGGTTTCAGAGCGAAAAAGATGCAATCGGAGTATTTTTGGCCTGGGCAGAGGTTATTGAATCTATAGTATACTGTTTTGAAGACTTCGCGCAACTTGATAAATGGATTCGGATACTTGAAGGGATTACACCCGGTCTCAATAAGTTTCCTTCCGAAGATATTGAAGAGCGTGTGGTGTCCAGTTTGTTCACGGCATTGGTCATCAGGCAACAACAGGATTATGACGTTGAGGAATGGGCAAAGCGGGCCCTTTTACTTGCGAAAGACAGTTCGAATATTAATTCTGAGATACAAAGTCTGGCCAACCTGGCCTTATATCGAATACTCATGTGTGATTTCGAAAAAGCAGACCTTCCTATTTATACGCTACGGCAGTTGACCCGATCTGAGGAAGCCCGGCCATTAGTCCGGATAACAGGCTTATATGTACAGGCGCTCCACTGTCAGATTGCAGAATTGCATGAAGAGTGCCTTGAATCCGTATCTGATGGTCTGGAATTAGCACAAACTTCCGATGTGCACATAATGGACTGCATGTTGTTAGGGCAAGCTGTATTCAGTGCCTTGAATTCAGGCGATTCCAAAACGGCTGAAAAATACCTAAAAAAAATGGGTTCATCTTTTGACTCCTGCAAACCGCTGGAAACATACCAGTATCATTTCCTGAAAACCAGAGCGGCCCTCATTCAAGGGAATTGCAAACAAGCATCTCTTCATGTTGAGTTGGCTTTGAAATGGGCTAATGACGGGGGATATCCCCTTCCGTTGGGCCTGGGTTATTTGTTAAAGGCGAATGTTGCACATGGGCTTGAAGAGAATCAGGAAGCAGCACAGCATCTTGCCCATGCTTTCAGTATTGCCTCCCGGGCTGAAAGCAGGTTTCTTAAATATTATGTTTTTTGGGCTGATGCACGGTTTGCCTTTGATCAAGGAAAGGAGACATCAGGTCTTAAATATCTCGAGAAAGCCTTGGGCCTTGGGAGAAAACAGGGATACTTGAATACCTTCATTGATCAACCATTTGTCACTGCGAATCTCTGTGCCAGGGCCCTTGATAACGGAATTGAGGTCGGGTATGTGCAAGACATTATCCTGAAGCATAACCTGATCCCGGATAAACCGCCTTTGCATGTAGAGAACTGGCCCTGGGCTTTGAAGATATTCACATTAGGACGATTTGCATTGGTAAAAGATGGGAAACCTGTCCGATTCTCCGGAAAGGCTCAAGAAAAACCCTTATCAATGCTTAAAGCCCTGATTGCCTTTGGAGGGAGAGACGTAAGAGAAGACCGCATAAGCGATGCCCTATGGCCTGAGGCAGACGGCGATATGATGCATAGATGTTTTACAACTACTTTGCACCGCCTTCGCAAGTTGATCGGGATTCACAAGGCACTCGAGCTTCGGGACGGACGATTGACGCTGGATCCAAGATACTGCTGGGTGGATGTTTGGGCATTTGAACGGATTCTTGGTGAGACTGATCGCACATGGAGAAAAGGGACAAACACTGAAGCCGTTGAATTGCTCCAAAGCGCCATTGATATTTATCATGGGAATTTTCTGTCCGGAGAAATAGGGGAACCCTGGGAGATCGCTTTTTATGAACGTCTCAGGAGCAAGTTTTTGCGGGGTGTGAAGAATCTGGGACATCACTGGGAAAGCTGTGGAGAATGGGGAAAAGCCGTGGAGTGCTACCAGCGGGGTCTTGAAGTGGACACCAAGGCAGAGGATCTCTACGGCTGCCTCATGGTGTGCTATCATCACCTTGGCCGCCGGACCGAGGCGATGTCGTTATACGATCGCCTAAAGGAAATCCTTTCCTTAACGCTTGGGATTAAACCCTCCCCAAAGATCGAAGCCATACGTTTATCCCTGAATTGTCAAAAAATATAGGGCATCCTTCATTCTGTAGTTTACACTTTTTCAACATAGACGGATGTTAGCTGTTAGGTATTAGCTGTTAGCTAAAAACATTGTACAAAAACGGATTGTTAAGCTAAAATCTAACGGCTAATCGCACAAGTCATAAATCGTGGAGGCTCCTTGGGAGTAAACTTTTCCAATCCCTAAATTCCACACAACACGGCCCCAGAGATGGGCTGACCGATGCCCAGAGATCTTGCGGACGGGAAGAGTACGTATCCGCCATTTTTCTCACTGCCTTAATAAGGATGCCTGAAACACTTCCCTTCCAGGTCTTTCCACCACTGCGAGGCATCTACTGTTTTTCGAAAAAAGCGTAAACTGATGAATGAAGGATGCCGAAATTTGAAATTGGGAAAAACACAAGAATGTAGATGCGTTACCTAATTTCAAATTTCGAATTTCCAGTTTCGACATCTGCATTTAATTCGATTGCGGTATTTACGTTTACACAGAAATTTTTGGCCCGGCCGGGGAAATTACCCTGTTCGTTTTTGTCCTTGACCAGCCGTAAAGTAACATGATAAAAAGCAGCTTGTCGATCAGGCCGGCATAGCTCAGTGGCAGAGCAGCTGATTCGTAATCAGCAGGCCTTCGGTTCAAGTCCGAATGCCGGCTCCAAAAAACTGTGGCAGCATCAAGGCCGTTGCCTGTTTTCAATAGAACACAGATGGGGATGTAGCTCAGTTGGGAGAGCGCCACGTTCGCAACGTGGAAGCCGGGGGTTCGAGTCCCCCCATCTCCACCACGATGAAGTAAAATTTTCGCTCAGGATCATACAAGACTGTAACCGTTCATACTCCCTGGCAGCCGACAGGCTTTTGCAGGGTTTCAATCGCGGACAAGGTTGCACCAAAAGGCGTATTCTCAATGGATTGTGCTTTGAAACCCGAAAAAGGCTGTTGGCTGTCAG
>JAYEMY010000069.1:0-4562 GCA_034718455.1 Thermodesulfobacteriota bacterium | reverse complement strand
AAGTGAATGATTACCCGTGAACAGTTACCTTTTATAAAAATCCATGCTGTGCCAGAAACTCCGTATTAATATTGGTCGGATTTTCTGTTTTAATATGCCCGGCTAAAAGTAATTTTTCAATATACTTCCCAATGAGATCTACCTCAATATTGATTTTATCTCCCCTCTTTCTGGAACCCATAGTAGTGAGCTTGGCAGTATGCGGGATAATGACCACGGAGAAACGGCCTTTACTGCAACTGTTTACAGTAAGGCTGATGCCGTCAATTGCAACCGAACCTTTTTCAATAATGTACCGGTCAAGAATTTTGGGGATAGCTATAGTAAATAAAGTAAATTGGCTTAAATTCTCCTTTTCAATCACTTCTCCTATTCCATCCACATGACCACTTACCAGATGTCCGCCAAGACGGTCTGAAAGCCTGAGAGCCCGCTCAAGATTAACACGGCTTCCAACCCTGAGCCCGGATAATGTGGTCCTTGAAAGGGTCTCTGGTGAAACTTCAGCACTGAACACGTCATGGGAGATACTAGCGGCAGTGAGGCAGACCCCGTTCACAGCAATACTCTCCCCCTCCTGTGGATCTGTAATAGAAAAATCAGGATGAATAGTAAGGACCAGACTCTGACCTGCCTGCCTAACATCCCTGAGGGTCCCAAGGCCCTGGATTATCCCTGTAAACATTTATTGTTAGCTCCAGAAGGAATCAATGTCTGTGATCAGACCATGGACCAGCCAATTATCGCCCAGCTTGCGATGTTGCACCTTTGACAGCCTTGTTGCCCTTCCTACGTCCACGGTTCCCGAACCGCCTATTGCAGGCCGTGCATCCTTTCCGCCGATTACCATGGGAGCATAATAAAAAAAGGCCTCATCAACAAACGCCCGGTCCCAGAATGCCCCGTGGACCGTGGCCCCGCCTTCTACCAGAAGAGACTGCACCCCAAAATCTCCCAGCATCCTGAGCACATCCCCGATATCTACCATGCCCTGCCCATCGGGCCGCGTAAACCATACTTTTGTGCCGGATGCCTCCAGAGCGTGCCGGTGTTCATCTGTTGATTTACCTTCCACCCCGATTATCACAGTAGGTGCAGAGGATTTCTGGCAACATATCCGGCTGGAAGGGTCAACGCTCAGTCCACTGTCCAGCACCACTCTGACGGGATCTTTAACAGTTTTTTTCCCCTTTCTGCAAGTAAGCTGTGGATCATCCGCCACTATGGTGCCTTTGCCGACCAGTATGGCGTCACTTATTTCCCTTAGGCGATGCCCCGATCTGCGGGCCTGCTGATTGGTAATCCATTTGGAGTGACCTGTGTGGGTTGCAGTCCTGCCATCCAGGCTGCATGCCACCTTTGATCTGACCCAGGGCATACCCGTCAATATGTGTTTAGTAAAGGGGGCGATCAAAAGACGGCACTCATCTCTCAGACATTCTGTTTCTACCTCAAGGCCCTTGTCCCGCAGAAATTCCGCTCCTCCTCCAGCCACCTTTGGATTAGGGTCAAGCGTCCCGATTACGACCCTTCTGATGCCTGCCTGCAGTATGGCATGTGTGCAGGGCGGTGTCCGACCGGTGTGGTTGCAGGGTTCCAGGGTTACATACAGATCAGCCCCTTTGGCCGTATCGCCGGCGGCCTTCAGGGCATGGACTTCAGCATGTGGTGTGCCGGCCTTCTGGTGCCAACCTTCTCCCAGGATAATGCCTTGTCGGACCACAACCGCGCCTACGGCAGGGTTTGGGGTGGTGTACCCAAGACCCTTCTCACCAAATCTAAGGGCCCTGCGCATATATTTGATATCTTCACCGGACCACATTCAAGAACTCTGATTGCGGGAACTTTCGCTCAGCAATTCTTGCAGTTGATCCATGAACTCATTAAGATCCTTAAACTGCTTGTATACGGAGGCAAAGCGCACGTAAGCCACATCGTCCCATGCCCTCAATTTGGACATGACACGTTCCCCTAAGAATTTGCTCTCCAACTCCCTTTCTCCTCTATCTTGAATTTCTTTCTCAAGATCGCTGACAAAGGCATCCACTTCGTCCATGCTCACAGGCCTTTTTTCACAGGCCTTAATTATCCCTTCAATGATCTTATTCCGGTCAAAGGATTCACGTCTTCCATCCTTTTTGACTACCATAGGATGAAATTCTTCAACCCTCTCATAGGTAGTAAAACGCTCATGACAAGACAGGCATTCCCTGCGTCGACGGATGGCCCTGCTGTCCTGGCTGGACCTGGAGTCCACAACTTTACTCTCTGAAGAACTGCAGAATGGACACTTCATTGGATTTTAACCGGTTGAGGAATTAAGTTAAATTAGCGCCCTTCGGGCGGACTTCTCTGACAGGATCAACATGATTTTTTATCCTTATGGATATGTGATGTCTGATTTCAAGTCAGGGTCAGACAGTATTTTCTCCACGTATACCCCTTTTCTTGGCCATAAGCACCATCTTTATTGAGATAAGGCAGTCCAAACAAGACAGCAATTCCGGGGCTGGGCCGAGCCCACAGGTAAAAGCAACCTCATTCCCGACGATTTCTTTATAACCCCATGGAATAAGAAAGTAAACGGCTGAGGCTGGGCTTGACGGACTTTTCGTTCTAATTATAACCTTCTTCACGCCAATATAAGAGGGTCCCGGGATCTATAGGAATTCGGATTGCCATAGGTGGCTCCAAGTCTCCTCCTTTTCCTCTTGGTATCTGGATATACATCATGGGAGGGGCTATTACCGGGGAGGTAGCAATGCCTATTCCTAAATCCAGTTTTCCCTTATGCGGATCAAGCGAGTTGCCATCCAAACCATACTCCAGACCTCCTTCTCCACCCTCAGATCCGCATCGGGTCGTAGTCAATCCGTATAAGTAACTGAACCCCATTGCGCATCCACCCTGTGGCTGGTAGGTAGTAAAGTAAACTACATCCCGATATGTCACAGGATCGGCAAACATCTTCTCCCCCAGCGGCAGAGTAAACATCCAGGTCTTGCGAAATAACCCGTCGGCTTTCTGACCCTCCGTCCATAATGAATACTCATCCGGTCCACCTTCACTGTCATCAAATGCACGGTCTTCAATCTCATAGAAGTAATCCTGCGATGATCCGTCTATGGGGTCATTCTCATCCCCTGTTCCGAAAAGGACAAACCGCCTGGTACAGTCCTTATAGACCTCCGCCACAGCAGGTTTATGATATATGGGCTGCTGGTTCTCAGGCTTATATAGCATCTCGGCCTGAGGAGACCAACCGCTGTCCGCATTGAGGCCTGTAATTTTATAAAGGGTCCCGCTTGTGTCCCCAAAATAGGCAACCTCAATAAAACCCTTGAGCTTGGAATCAACTTTTTCCCTATTGACATAGTCCACAGGTTCACCTTTTTCATTCAAGAGGTATCTCATGGCAAGAATTTGCGAAGGCACGTTATTAGCGGCGCCCCCCACCTCAATCTCCGATAAAATTTCTCCTGTGCCGGCCTTTAAGATATAGACCCTGTTTCCCTTGTTCTCAGTGGTAGAATAACCTCCTCCGACAAACACAATGTTTGTGGCCATGCCGTTGATATCGATACAACCGAATGACGGGACCGACCAGGTCTTGCCCATGTTGTCGTCTGTTATCTCCCACATCGGCTGCGGGTTATCCGGGTCTGTCACATCAAGGGCAAAATAGTGACTTCCACCCTTTCTCAGACCTTCGACAAGGACCGTCTTCCAGCCTGTCCCTGTACAATTGTCTGACAAATCAATGTCCGCGGCCTTGACAGACAGGTCCACTGTAAACCTGTGCCCATCTTTAAACTCATGCAGGGTTCCCAGCACGCATCTCGGGATCCAGCCCCATTTTTCCTGGCCGTTGCTCTCATTTATGGCGTGCAACATCCCGTCATTTGCGCCAACATAGATTATTGTATCTCTGGATGCATAAGTAGTCTTGAATCCATCATGGGTGACGTTGTCGTCGTCAACCGTATCGCAATACCCCTTTTTGTAGCAGATATTAAATTTTGGTTCTGTGACCACCACGGGGACCGAGTTGTATATGTCTCCCAAGGGCCAGTCTGGGTCACGGGTCCCTGCATACTCGCCCTTATCAAACCCTGAGTTGAGTGTATAATGTACTACCTTTGTTGAATCCGCTGCATTGACAACGCCATTGCCGTCAATATCTTCACCGTCAGGATTCACAAGGGATTGCAGTTCATGGCGCGGGTTAAATATAATCCTTGTTCCTCTATTGCCCATTGTATATATGGTGCGGTTGCTTTGGCTTGCTATTTCGCACCCTGCATCTGCATCAGCTTCCAAATCTTCATCGCAGCTACTTGTCCATCCTGAAATCGGATCACCATAGGTCCCGTCTTCATTGAGATTATATGCCTTTAAATGCCCGCGCCATACCGGATGATCAAAATAGGCATAATATATCTTGAGTTCATCGCCTTCTTCAAGAAGGCGACTAACTACCGGAGCTGAACGGGTATATGAATTTTCGGAGATATCAGACCAAATATCCTCGACAAGCACTTCAGTCAGTTCCTCTACATCAG
>JAYEMY010000068.1:0-4570 GCA_034718455.1 Thermodesulfobacteriota bacterium | reverse complement strand
AACCTGCCAGTACTAAAAGATGCCCGAATGTGCCTTTGTGGCCAATGCATGGCCTTGGTCGAAGCATGGCCCTGAATGTCCTCTCATCAAGCAATTCGGTTTTAATATCTGCTTCAGCAACTGCCGTATCCGGTATGCCGATCTCAACAATGTGGAGCTCTCCTACATATTCGGTCCCTGGATGCAAGACAAGATCCGGCTTGGCAAGGGCCATGGTGGCAGTAAGATCAGCCTGTATTGCCGTGCCGAGGGGTCGCCCGGTATCAGTTGATAATCCCGAAGAGATATCAACTGCGACTATGGGAGCCGGACTCGCGTTTACCATCTCAATGCATCGGGCGAACCTCCCTGTGATTTTCCTGACAAGACCGGTCCCGAAGATGGCATCAACAATAAGGCCTGATTTCTCGATGGGTTCGGACATAGTTGAAAGGGAGCCGGAATCCAGGCACTCTGTGATATGAAGTCCTAGTTTTTTTACTATATTGTAATTTGTGAGGGCATCTCCCCTGAATTTTTCCCCTGGCGCCAGGATCAGGAGTTCAACTTTAACTCCTTCCTGGTTAAGATGTCTGGCTATGACAAAACCGTCACCACCATTGTTGCCGGGTCCCACCAGGATGGTGACCCCCTGGTGAAGCCTTGCTGCAAAATGCCGGCAGATGAGCTCAAAGATCCCGCGTCCTGCGTTTTCCATAAATATCAGGCCAGGGATGCTGAATTCTTTAATAGTCCTTTGATCAAGTTGTTGCATCTGGGCTGCAGTTACCAGTAACATGGTAAAATCCTCTTGCGACAAGTAAAAACTGTATCTGGAACTTGATATAAAAACAATCCGCAGATTACGCAGATATTGAAGTAAATATTCGAATTCAAAAAAATGATACGGGAAATTTTTTAATACAATTGAGGGATACAGCATGAAATTCCGGCCATGTATCGATCTTCACAGAGGCAAGGTCAAACAGATTGTGGGATCTACGCTCAGTGACGATAATCCAGAGGCCCTTAAGGAAAATTATGTTGCTGAAAGGCCTTCATCTTATTATGCGCAGATCTTCAAACGTGATGGCCTAATCGGCGGACACATGATTATGCTGGGTCCTGGGAATGAGGCCGCAGCTACAGAGGCCCTTTCAGCATGGCCGGCTGGCTTGCAGATAGGCGGCGGAATCAATGCGGACAATGCGAGATACTGGCTGGATCAGGGGGCGGCGGCCATTATAGTGACTTCATATGTCTTCAGGGAAGGTGCTATAAATGAAGAGCGGCTTAAGTCCCTTGTGAGGCTTGTAAGCAAGGATCGGCTGGTTCTGGACCTGAGTTGCAGGAAAAAAGGTGGAGATTACTACATCGTCACTGACAGGTGGCAGCGATTTACTGATGTAATCATTTCTCCTGAGACCCTTGATTATTTCTCAAAGTACTGCTTTGAATTTTTAATTCATGCAGCAGATGTGGAAGGAAAATGCAGGGGAGTAGAGGAGGATCTCGTGGAGCTATTGGGGCGCTGGACACCTATCTCTACTACTTACGCTGGAGGCGCTGGTTCCATAAAAGACCTTTACCTGGTGAAGGAACTCGGCCAGGATAGATTAGATCTTACTATTGGAAGTGCATTGGATATCTTTGGAGGTGATGGGGTTTCCTATGCTGAGGTTGTAGCCTTTAATGGGGGAGCGGCTGAAAGCTGAAAGCTCAAAGCTGAAGGTTCAGGGTTCACCGAAAATTTGAACCGTTGATTCGTGAGTTCTGAATGGAGAAGGCATGAGAATAGAGCAATCAACAATCATCAACCAACAATCCAATAAGGTAAATCTGAACTTTTGAACGCCTACATAAAAAGGTCCCAGGCAATTGCTGCTAGGGAACATACAGAAATGACCAGATAATTCCATCTTTCTTTTGATGAATAGAGGCTCGACACCAGATAGCGCAGTGCCTGGTAATCTTCAGAACAGAGTTTGTCTTTTTGTTGAAGTTTTTTAATAAGGCCCAGTCCTGCTATCAGCCTGCGTCTTCTATAGGTTATGTAGGACCTGAAGAAGAAAAAGAGCATGTTCCCGCACACACCTATGTACCAGAAGAGGCGGATGAGTTCAGGCTGATATGCCTTGGCAATGAGGATCAGGCGAAGTGAGATGGACCCTGCCAGCCCTAACCCGAAGGCGAGCCATGTGACCCAATTCGGATAAGAAGTGGGTATCTTGGATGAACCGGTATTTGTATAATGAGAAGCAGTCAGGTTGCGGTGTTGGGATTTATCCATGAAAAGTTATTCTAATGATTTTAAGGTGGAAGGACAACAGAATGTTTCCGGCAGGCCTGGATTCCCGTGCGCAGATCCTGATGAGATGCGTCATTGGATAGAGTGCCTGGCCCTTGAAATTGGTCCTCGTCCGTATTCTTCACCAAAGCTTCTGAGAAAGGTGGCTGATCGCCTTTCAGAGAGGTTTAAAAATTTGGGGTATAGTGTGGATGAGCAGCTTTATTACTTTTCCAAAGGTACAGACCTGCCGGTTGAGAGCTTGAACGCCCCGGCGATAGTTGTAGGTGTAGATTTCTCAGACCACCGGTCATTTAATCGCTTCGGTTATCCTGCTCTTTTGGTTACAGATACGGCCTTCTATCGAAACCGTAACTATCATCGTCCCTCTGATATGCCTAAAACTCTGGATTATCAGAGGGCGGCAAAGGTGGTAGACGGTTTAGCCCATGCGGTCAGGAAGTTGGCCTAAGGGCCGGTATTTTTTTAACCACTGCGAAAAGTAATTCCGCTTAAAATGCTAAGACTTTATCCGCCTCCATGGACAGTTCGTAGAGGTCATCCATCCATCCGATTGGGCAAGTGCTTGATCCCTCCAGACCGTGGGATTTCGCGCAGACGCCTCAGACATAAAAATCTCCCTCGAACTTGTTGATTTGCCCCATCACGTCAAAATCTTTGCTTCCGCTCTTTTCAAAACAGACGCCTTTCCCGAGCATGAATACACTGATTTCATCACCTTTTCCGACGCCGAGATTTGCCAGCCTCATCGCATTGTAAATGCTTTCGCCGTCCTCCGTACTGATAATTATCAGGACCTTCCTCATGGGACCTCCTTGTCAAATGAATGCGTTCCCTGGATTTTTAATCCACAGATTTCGCAGATTACACTGATTACTCTAATCATTATGAAGGATGATGCGAAACCTATGGGGTTAAATTCCCCGTAGCTTGCCACGGAAGTAGTTCATTGGTTTGGACCACAAATTCCAGAATTCGACCAATTAATAAGTAAGGCTCGTCGCGGATTAGTGGGAAGATTCCGCAGATTCACTGCCATAGACCATCTGTGTTGCGGCTACAAGCCGTTAGTTTGTGGTTATTTTTCAAATAGATGGCTAACAGCTAAAAGCTAAGCGCTAATAGCTGTTCAAGTGGATTACCCCAGTAATCCGCGATGAACTATAAGTAATTAGTAGTACAAAATGCAAATTTTGTCAATTTGATCAAAACATTCAAATTAAGTGGTTTAACATTCATAATTAAACGTCTCGGAAATTCTACAACTCGTTGCACTTACAGGTGGTTGTTGAGGCTTGGATTTTTACCAGTATGCCATCATTCCAATTGGTGCGAAGCCACTAAGTCCCTATACAACCGCATAATGCAAAACACTATATGTTGTAGTATATTTTTTCTTGACATACAAGCTATAGTATCCTATAATTATTAGCCTAAAAGGCTGATTCTATTCAGTATTAGTTGCTGGTTTCCGTTGATAAAGACATGGCTATTGATCGAAATCTGAAAAAAAAGAAAAAGCGTGAACAGAAACGGACGGAGCGGCGCCAAGCAAAGGGCCGCCTGTCCCGCCGCGAAAAACTGGAAGAGTATAGCTGGTACGCATCGAAATACTACTATAGTGAAAAATATCGAATCGCCTTCAACTGGGCCATGAAAGGGCTCAAGCTCCACCCTGGCCATGAGGTGAGTTATGGCATTGCACTGAGGTCCGCTGAAGCTTTAGAGGACGATTCGATGATCCTGACCGTGCTCCGGCACGGATGGCAACATGACTTAATTTCCAGCAAGCAGCAACTATATGTACTGGGGAATTTGGCTTTTAAACAAGGTGACTACGGTCTGGCCAAGGAGTCCTTTGAAACTCTGTTCCAAGACCCTGCATCCCTGTATGGGAGATTCTTAAAAAGGGATCAAAAAGCAGCACAAAGGTGTTTGGAGTTTTGCCGAGACAGGGAACGTAGTAATTCTTCCAAAAGATCTTCAGCGAAAAAAGCGGGGGAAAAGGGGCAAGAGAAAGCTCCCGCAGCCGTTGCGGAACCTTCCTTGTCAGAGGAAACGAAAAAGAGAGAAGCAGCCAAAGAACAAGCAGAGGACATTCCCGACCTGGAGATTGTCTATGAAATAGACGAGGAACCGGTTCTTCGTGTCATTAAGGAACATCGCACCAGCGATGCAGCCATGATGGATCTGGCACTTAGTGCCTACAAACTCTCTTTCCGTGCCTCATACGATCAACTCATTTGCCTGCCTACAACCAACAACGTTCAGTCCCTGTGGTAC
>JAYEMY010000067.1:0-4570 GCA_034718455.1 Thermodesulfobacteriota bacterium | reverse complement strand
GATCAGGTTCTGCTTCTATGAGCGAGTAAGTTGTGTGGAACTGGCATCTTTGGTGGGCGTCAGAAGTACCAATCATTGGGAGATTGTGTTCTTTTGCAAATTTTATTGCAGGGCGGTTAAAGTCCAGTCGTTTAGTATAACAGTGGCAATGCTCCACTGCGTCAAAAAGATTGATGTGTCGTCTCAGCATTCCCCTGAGTGCTACAGTACTGGGAAAGTATGGGTGAGGAGCAACTATCAGGTTGTCAGGTCTCTTCAAGTATTCCAGGTTAGCGATTTTGTCGCGTTTTACCTGTTTAAAATCCAGGTTATGGAGAAGTACATGCCTGCCTTGAATTGTTGCCTCCATACCCGGTATCAGCACTATTCCTCTTTCCCTGGCATAATCCCTGAGATATTCGCTATAGGTAGCACAGTTGTGGTTGGTTATGGCCAGTACCGAGTATCCCAGCCTGTGGGCAGTGTCTATAAGTTCAGTTGCGCTGTACAGGATAAGATCTTCAGGGTCTTCAGAAGTATGAATGTGGAGGTCTGTTTTTAAAAGAGTCATAAATTCAGTAGGAACTTCTCCTGATATGAAGCATATAAAGAAGTGGAGAGAGGCCGATCTCCAGTAATGTAAAGCAAAAAATTATCAGAATTATCTCACTCCAGCAAATAAAAAGGCTGTCCTTGAGTGCCCACAAGGGGAGAAATGACTCAATGCCTTGGTCCAGCAAAAGGGACTTGCTACCACTTTTCAAGCCCATGCGTCGTTTTGCAAAGCTTGAGAGCAAGTCGCCGGACATGGAATATATAGCGAGCTTAAGCCCGAGAATAAAGCCTAATGGCGTAAAGTGACCGGCCAAGCCGGTCCCAATGACTGAAATAATTATTCCCCTCCATGTCTTGTGCGGCCCTAGTAGATAACGATTATCTATCCATTTGCACCCCAGGTCCAAAGGAGTGGAAAGGCATTCCTTGAGGACGACCCTCCCTAGTATGGGCAAAAAGTTGCTCCAGCCCAGAAGGACCAAAATCAGAATGTCCCGCTGCCATAGATGTAATTCTGCCATTTTGTAAATGGATCAGTATCTTCGTAACACGACAAGATTTCGTTGAAAACTACTAACAGGTGTTTTAGTTTTTATGATACCGGCCTTCCATCCATGCCTTTGCAGATAGCCCATTTTTTCTTCCAGTTCTTCATCTGCCTTTGGTCCCTTCATGGCTATTACCAGACCGTTTGGTGACAGTAAAGGCAGGGCCATGCGGGCGAACTCATCCAGAGATCCCACTGCCTGGCTGACAATTACATCAAAGCCCTCAGGGGGGAAATGCCTGAGTATATCTTTGGAGCCCAGTCGGCAGTGCTCTGCCCATATATCCGTAAGGCCGATTATTGCGATCACAGTATTGAGAAACGAGACCTTTTTCCGAATGGCGTCAATAAGCACTATTTTTAGATCGGGACAAAACAGCTTGAGGATTAATCCTGGAACACCGGGGCCTGTACCTATATCCAGTACGTGATGGACACTCTTTGGCAGAAAACGAATCAGAGTCAAGGTATCACCTACGTGCTTGAGGGCCATTTCCTCTATGGTTTTGAGGCCGGTGAGGTTGATGCGTTGGTTCCAGGAGTAAAGCTCTCCCAGATAGACTCCGAGGTTTGTCATGAGCTCCCCGGATGGCCTTACACCACCTTCCTGCAAGAGCTCATGTAGTAGAGGTTTAATATTCTGATTCGCGAGACAGGTTGGCAAAGGTAGCGTATTTGTCCACAAAGGCCAGCTTTACAATACCAATGGGACCGTTTCTCTGCTTGGCCACAATGATTTCAGCCATACCTCTGTTCGGATTATCTTCAGACCGATTATAGACCTCGTCCCGAAAAATAAAGGCGATTACATCAGCGTCCTGTTCTATTGCCCCTGACTCCCTGAGGTCTGCCATCTGTGGTCTTTTGTTTGGTCTGTCCTCTACCTTGCGATTAAGCTGAGACAGGGCTACCACAGGGACGTTCAGCTCCTTGGCCATTGCCTTAAGTGACCTTGAGATCTCGGAAATTTCCTGCTCTCTGCTCTCGTTGCGCCCTCTTCCCCTCATGAGCTGCATGTAATCTACCAATATGAGGCCAATGTCGTGTTTGCTCTTAAGCCTCCTGGTCTTGGCCCTTATCTCCATGACAGATAAGGCCGGTGTATCATCGATAAAGATAGGGGCCTCGGAGAGATGACCAACAGCATTTATCAGCTTTGGCCAGTCCCGCTCACTCAAAAAACCCGTCCTTACCTTCTGTGCATTCACACAGGCTTCTGAACATAGCATCCTGAGGGCCAGTTGATCCCTGGACATTTCCAAAGAAAAGATCGCAACACATGTATCGTTGGCAATGGCCGCGTGCTGTGCAATATTAAGGGCAAAAGCCGTCTTTCCCATACTGGGACGACCTGCAATGATAATAAGGTCGGATGGCTGAAATCCTGCAGTCAGCTTGTCCAGTTCTGTAAACCCTGCAGATACACCGGTAATCAGTTCCTTGCGCTCGTACAGATCCTCAACCTTTTTGATGCTGTCCCTAAGTATACCCTTAAGAGGGTAGAAGGCTTGACGGATTTTGGTCTGAGAGATTTCGAATATGGATGCCTCGGCAGATTCAAGGACCTCGTCTACCCCTCCTGTTTCTTCGTAACAAAGGGTAGATATGTCTGATGCCTTTTGAATAAGCCGGCGGAGGACAGCCTTGTCCCAAACGATTTTGCCGTAGTAGCCGACATTGGCAGCTACAGGCATAGTTTCCGCAATTTCCGCAAGGTAGGCTGCACCCCCGACTGCTTCAAGTTTTCCCATGGATTTTAGGGCATTGTGAACAGTCACCAGGTCTTGGGGTTCATTTTTGTTAAAAAGATCAAGTATGGCATCATAGATAATGCCGTGAGCCTCTTTGTAGAAGTCCTCCGGATGCAGAAACTCAACAACCTTCAAAAGGGCCTGGTCCTCGATTAGAATGCCTCCGAGGATACACTGCTCTGCTTCTACATTTTGTGGCGGAAGGCGGTATTCAGCGGGTTTAATAACATTCTTAAGAGATGCTATAGACATATTTGTACATAAGTTAAGCCATTAGCTGTTAGCGTTTAGCTTTGAAAAACCAGGGCATTAGCTAATAGCTAACCGCTAAAGGCTAATTGCTCATTTTAGGTTGTAGATTACTCAATGTCACAGAGATTCCTGTGGGACCACATTGACTTTGACTACGGCATTGACATCAGGGCTAAGCTTTATTGAGATCTCGAATTCGCCAAGGGCCTTGATGGGCTCGTCCATACGTATTTTCTTGCGATCAATTAAATACCCTTGTAATTCTATCGCGTCGGCTATGTTCAGATTGGTAACAGAGCCATAAAGCCGATCCATTTCACCTACCCGGACCGGTATGCTGATTTCCAACTCACCAAGCTTGGTGGCAAGGGCATCAAACTCATCATATTCCTTGGCAGCCTTGGTCAGGATAGAGGCCTGCTGACGCCTGATTTGAGAGATATTCTTGTAGTTGGCAAATATTGCCTTGCCTTTAGGAAGCAGGAAATTGCGGGCATAGCCATTTGCGACCCTGACCATGTCTCCGGCCTTCCCGAGAGAAGGGATAGTTTCTTTAAGAATAACTTGCATTTGTTTGAAACCTCAAAAAATATTTGTGTTTAAAAATAATTTTAATGTCCGGCTCTCAAGGCTCTCTGGCTGATGGTGCTCTGGCTCTCAGATCAAACCATACATCAAATACTCCTATAATAACAACGAGTATTAGACCATACCACTGGATGCAAAGCAATATGTATGTGATCCAGCGAATGAATGCGGGGACTTTCAGTCTTTCAAAATAAAAGGCAGCTACCGCCAGTCCCTGCAAGAAATAGATGCTACTCAATACCAGCAGGGCATTCTCGCCGCAGGCTTTCAATATACCTTTCCCCAAAAAAGCCAATCCACCTGCTGTTATTATCACCCAAATAAGTAGTTCAGGCAGCCTCCACTGAGTGAACACCGGCGCAAATACCTCGTTTTTGAGACTTTTGGCCAGATATATTTTTGGTACCGATATATTACTCAGGCTTATGAATAGAAAGACAGAACCCAATAGCCCCGGCAAAAATCGTATAATGACTTCTTTAAACTGCCTGAACCAATTTTCTAATTCTACCTGGTATATGCCGGATGATTTTTCTTTATAGAGAGCCAGACTCTGATCCATATCCTCGGATATTGCCTGAACGACCTTATTATATCCGTCAAGCAGATCAGGACCTGATCCGGCACTGAGTACAACCATGAACGTTACGCAAAGATAGGTAAAACCTGCCAGAAGGGTCTTGATTCCCGACCAATCCTGTTTTCTGGCAACCACGAGAACTATGGCAAGCCCTGCAGTCTGGATCAGCCAGACCAAGGCCTCCGGACTCATGGTCAGCCAGCATAGCAAAATCCCAAAAGCAAGATTCCCAAAAATAATTGAGGTTGCCAGACCAAAACTGACGCCCTCGGTCAATACAACAAGAATTCCTGGTGCTACAAGTTGGAACAGAGGCGC
>JAYEMY010000066.1:0-4571 GCA_034718455.1 Thermodesulfobacteriota bacterium | reverse complement strand
CCCAGGGTAATTCCGATTCGACCGATTACCCCCGGACGGTCTTGATTGTAAATGAGCAACATATGTCCCTCCGGCACAGCCTCCAGACAGAAATCATTGATTTTGACAAGACGTGGTTCTTTTTTGCCAAATATGGTTCCTGCCAGAGTATTGGTGCCGTCGGCTGTCTTTACTGTGACGGTGAGGAGACTGGTAAAGTCCTCAGATGTCTTGCTCTTGGATTCCGTGACTTTTATACCTCGCTCTTCAGCAAGTATAGGGGCGTTTACAAAATTCACTTCTTCACTGAGTATTGGGGAAAGGAGGCCTTTGATTATTGATATGGTAACGGGTGCAGTCTCAAGGTTTGCTATATCCCCCTGATAGTAAACGGTTACTTCATCCAAAGGTGCGGTGGTAAGGTGGGTATGGAAGGTCCCCAATTTATCAGCAAGATTGAGGACAGGGGTGAGCTGTACCAAGGTTTCCTCGCTGACTGATGGCATATTTATAGCATTTCTTACCTCACCCTTTGTGAGATAGTCCGAAATTTGCTTGGCAACAGCCACAGCAACATTTTCCTGTGCCTCTACGGTTGAGGCGCCGAGGTGAGGGGTGCAGATAAAATGATCCATGGAGAATAGCGGGTGTTCTTTACTTGTAGGTTCATTTTCGAATACATCCAGAGCAGCACCTGCCACCTTTCCCGACTTCATGGCTTTGTATAAATCCTGCTCGTCGATAATTCCTCCACGGGCACAGTTGAGCACCATGACCCCATCCTTCATCTTATTGAAAAGCTCGGCATTAACAGACCTCTTTGTCTCTGCTGTCAAAGGGGCGTGTATGGATATGTAGTCAGCCCTTGCAAGGACATTGTCAAGGTCGGTCAACTCCACTCCAAGTTTTTTAGCCATTTCCGGACGTATGTGGGGGTCAAATGCCACAACTTTCATTTTAAGACCTTGAGCAAGCTGTGAAACAATGCTTCCGATTCTGCCGATACCTATAATTCCAAGGGTCTTTCCTGCCACCTCTTGACCTGAAAAGCGCTTTTTCTCCCACTTTCCAGCCTTCATTGAGGCGGTTGCCTGGGGGATGTGGCGTGAGAGTGCCATTATCATGGCTATACTGTGTTCTGCAGCAGAGTTGGTGTTGCCACCCGGAGTATTCATTACAACGATACCCCGTTTGTTGCAGGCAGCAATATCTACATTATCAAGGCCTGTACCGGCCCTTCCTACCACCTTCAGCTTTTTGGCAGTATCCACTACTTCCTGGGTTACCCTGGTATTGCTGCGAATCACCAGGCCATCAGCGTCTTGAATGACCTCCAGAAGTTCCTCTGGCGAGAGCCCGGGACGCTCTTCCACATCAAGCCCTGCGGCTTCAAAAATTTCAATTCCATCCCTTGCTATAGGGTCAGTTACTAAGACTTTCATGTGTTATTCCTTAGTCCTTTCCAAAAAAAATTCACATTTATTGGCATCCTTACATAACAAGTCAAAAGTAGTTTACACTTTATTGATCTTGTGTTTTGGCAGTGAAATTGGAAATTAGAAACTTGAAATTGGGAAAATACAAAGATGTGGATGCATTACCTAATTTCAAATTTCGAATTTCCAGTTTCGACATCGGCATTCAATTCGACAATACACGCTTTTTCGAAAAAAAGTGTAAACTGGTGAATGAAGGATGCCCATTTATTACTGTCTTGGAGGCAGAAAGTCAAAATCATGACTTGTTTTGAGCAAAGTACGCCTCAGCAGCGGCCACACCCTTCCCCAATTCCAAAGGATAACCAAGTTGATTAAGCGCTCTTTCAACTGCGGCCAATGCTACAATCATATCCCATTCATCCAGATATCCCATATGGGAAATGCGGAAAATTTTACCCTTTGCTTGGGCCTGACCACCGGCTATGGTGATTCCATACTCGTCTCTCAGGATTTTTACCACATCCTGGGCGTCTATTTCCTCCGGGGACTTGATGACTGTTATGGCCTCGGACGGGACCGTGGAGAAAAATCCAAGCCCCATAGCAGTCACTCCTGCCTTGGTGCCTTCTGAAAGACGCCTGTGGTGGGCAAAAAGGGCCGGAAGCCCAATTGCCCGTATACCACGAAGTACCTCTGCAAGACCTATTATAAGGGATACCGCAGGGGTAAAGGCAGTGGTCTGTTTCTCAAGGGCCTTTTTCTCCTTTAAAAAATTGAAGTAATATTTTGGCAATTGCGCCTTTTCTACAAGCTTCCAAGCCTTTTCGCTGATACTCACAAATGCCAGGCCCGGTGGCAGGGACAAAGATTTCTGGGAGCCTGTTATCACTACATCCAGACCCCAGTCATCTGTCTTGAGCTCGTAAACTCCAAGAGCACTTATGGCATCCACCACCAGAACCGTGTCCGGCCTTTCCCTGACCAGTTCTCCCAGCTCTTCAATAGGGTGTTTGACACCAGTGGAGGTTTCATGGGCCTGAACAAAAACGGCCTTGGCATCCGGGTTGGCGTCCAGGACCTTCTTGACTTCCTGTGGGTCAACGGCTTTTCCCCAGGTGACGTCTATATTTACTGCCTTTATACCATAAGTATTGCATAGCTCGTCCCAACGCTCGCCAAACTTCCCTCCCCGTATCACCAAGGCCTTGTCTTCGGGAGAAAGCAGGTTGACCACAGATGCCTCCATGCCTCCAGTACCGGAAGACGCCAGGATCAAGCAGTCATTTTTCGTTTGATAGAGATATTTAAGATCCTCTCGGGCCTTGGTAAGTATGGCTGAAAATTGAGGTGACCTGTGATGGATGATAGGCTCTGACATTTTTGCCAGAATCTCAGGTGCCACAGTTACAGGACCCGGAGCCATAAGATAGCGTTTGTTCATTTATTAACTCCTTTTTATTTCTTTGATTTTTGTCACATGTCTTTTGCTATTTGATATCTATCTTGTCAAGGGCAGGGTGGTATTATTTTTTGAAACGCCTTCACTCATAGTCTAATAAAAAAAGCGTAGTTTTCCAACCGGGATAGATAACCCGTAAGGGCCACGTCATTCATTGATCAGGTTTGACAATCAATGTTGGCCAAATTAAAGTACATTAAATAGAGTGGGCGATTAGCTCAGTTGGATAGAGCGTTGGCCTCCGGAGCCAAAGGCCGGGCGTTCGAGTCGCCCATCGCCCACCATATTCTCCCCAATGATTTGCTGATTTTTTCTATCCCCTTAGAATTACGAACCATGAATCACATGTTTCCGACAGTAGGAGGCTACCATGTCAGACAACCTTTATGTCGTGGCCACTGAAGCAAGAAGCGGAAAATCAGCCATTATTCTGGGCGTGATGGAGATGCTGCTCAGGAAAATCGACAGGGTTGGCTTTTTCCGCCCGATTATTTCAGACACCAAAAATCAGGATCATGATATCAATCTTGTTTCCTCATATTTTGATCTGGGGATTCCGTACGATAAAATGTACGGATTCACCGCAACAGAAGCCGACAACCTGGTTTCGCTAGGCAGGAAAACTGAATTGATCGAGGGAATAATCAATAAGTATAACCAATTAAGTGATAGTTGCGATTTTGTGTTATGCGAAGGCACCGACTTTGTGAGTTCCGCGGCTGCCTTTGAGTTCGATATCAATGCGGAGATCAGTAAAAATCTGTCATGCCCGGTCTTATTGGTAACCAACGCACACCGGAAGAATACGGATGATATAGTCCGATCTGTCGAAGTAGCACTTAAATCCCTGAGTGGAAAAAAATGCCACACAATCGCCACAATTATTAACCGTATAAAGCCAAAAGATGGAGAAACGATTATCAGGATCCTGAAAGAAAAGGACTTGACCGGAGAACAGCTGCTTTACGCCATGCCGGATGAACCGTCTCTGGGAAATCCCACAGTGGGCGAGATTGCAAAACTTTTAGGTGCTGAGGTGTTATACGGGGAAGAACAGTTGAACCGGCACGTGCACAACTTTACGATCGCGGCGATGCAACTGCATAATTTTTTGACCAGGATAGAATATGGTTCACTGATTATTACTCCCGGAGACAGGTCGGACGTGATCGTTGCCTGCCTTGCTGCTGTTTCGTCCGCGTCCGAGCAAAACATCTCCGGGATCGTATTGACCGGCGGCTTGAAACCGGAAAAGCCAATATGGGATCTCATCAAAGGATTTCCCCTGATGGTGCCTATTCTCAGCGTCAAAGAGAATACTTTCCCCACAGCAACAAATGTTACCAAGATCCACGCCATAATTGCACCGGATGATGACCGGAAGATAACGCAGGCCCTGGCGGTTTTTGAAAAAAGCGTGGATACTGAGCAATTGGAGGAAAGGGTCGTTACAACCCATACCACCATTATTACTCCGAAGATGTTCGAATATGAGTTACTGCAAAGGGCCAGGGCAAACAAGCAACACGTGGTCTTACCAGAGGGCGAGGACGAGAGAATCTTGCGGGCTGCCGAGACACTGCTTTATAGGGAAGTGGTGGATATCACTCTCCTCGGCAATGAAGATCTGATCCGTGGAAAGATCGCGCAACTGGGGCTGAGGATGAGCCTCGCGAATATCATCAATCCCCTGA
>JAYEMY010000065.1:0-4600 GCA_034718455.1 Thermodesulfobacteriota bacterium | reverse complement strand
AGAAGAATATACCCTGATAACTACAACAGGAGTCCATATGGCCCGCCGAATCGGAGATGCCATCTCAAGGGCTTATGGTGGTGATCTTGATTTTCAATACGGTGATGCAGAAAAAAGCATAAGGATTTATTGGAATCGATAGCAGTATGGAAAACATTATTCCGGTTTTAATATTCATTGTGGGCATTGTTTCAGGGGCTGGAGTTTTTTGGCTTTTACATCGTGCTGAAATCATGCAGATTCGGAAACAATCAAGACAGGCAAATGATGAGATAAGGGACCTTCGAGATCAAATTCAGGCTGAGTCTGAGAGACGGTCGGTCGCCGAGGAGAGGAATTCCCGCATTCCTGAACTGAAGGAATCATTGAATGCCAAGGAATCCGGAATTTCTCAACTTCAGGAAGAAAATACCCAACTTAAGACGCAATTATCAGAATTAGAGACCCGTATTGCAGATGAAAGAAAATCAATCCAGGAAAAGCTGGATCTGTTAAACAGCGCCCAGGCAAGTCTGGCTGATGCATTTAAAGCCCTTTCCGCCGAGGCCCTTAAGAGCAATAACCAGTCATTTCTTGAACTCGCAAAGGCCACACTTGAGAAATTCCAGATTGAGGCCCATGGCGACCTGAAACAACGGCAAAATGCAGTAGAAAACCTGGTTTTACCTATCAGAGAATCTCTGGTAAAAGTTGACTACCAGATACAGGAGATAGAAAAGACGAGAAAGGAGGCCTATGGCGGTCTGTCTGAGCAGGTAAAGTCCCTGATTACCACACAGGAAAAACTTCAGTCAGAGACAGGAAATTTGGTTAAGGCACTGCGTGCCCCTTCGGTACGCGGTCGTTGGGGTGAAATCCAGCTCAAGAGGGTTATCGAAATTGCAGGTATGTTGCCCTACTGTGATTTTGTCGAACAGAAAACAGCAGCAACCGATGATGGACATATAAGGCCTGACCTGATAGTCAGATTGCCGGGCGGAAAAAATGTGGTGGTTGACGCCAAGACCCCACTCCAGGCATATCTGGAGGCCATGGAAGCCAAAGACGACAAGTCTAGAATCGAACACCTGAAGGACCACGCACGTCAGGTACATGAACACATGAAAAAATTGAGTTCAAAGGCCTACTGGCAGCAGTTTGAGCCGACTCCTGAGTTTGTTGTCATGTTTTTACCCGGAGAAAATTTTTTCAGTGCGGCACTTGAACAGGACCCGGGGTTAATCGAAAAAGGAGTACAAGATTGCACAATCCTTGCGACACCGACCACACTTATTGCCTTGCTTCGTGCCGTGGCATACGGATGGAGACAGGAAAAAATTGCCGAAAGCGCCCAGGCAATAAGCAAAATCGGGCGCGAGCTCTATGAACGCCTGAGTGTGTTTGCCGACCATTTTTCCGGAGTGGGTAAGGGACTGGATCGAGCCGTAGAGACTTATAACAGGGCAGCAGGTTCTTTAGAGAGTCGAATACTTCCGGCAGCCCGTCGTTTTACGGAACTTGGCGCTGCATCAAAAAAGGAAATTCCGCCGGTGTCGCCTGTAGAAAGGTCGTCAAGGACTCTTCAGGCACCGGAATTTATTCATGATCAAAGTCCGGCAGAAAACGAGAAGAGGTGATTGATAATATGATCGATTTTCTGGGATCAGGGGCGCTCAATCTCGATCTTGTCTATGAGGTGGATAACCTTGAGGATGTGCGGTCAGCAGGCTTTGATCTCTATCCCGGGCATGAGATATCAGGAGATCACGAAACGGCAAAAGCCCTTATGGATTTTCTCCATGGTATGGGGACCCTCATGGCCAAAAGCGGAGGCGGCTCTTCCGCCAATACAATATGCGTTCTCAGCCGTCTAGGTCACAGGACCGGATTCATCGGCACGGCAGGTGAAGACCATACAGGAAATTTCATAGTGAGTTCTATGAAGGGTGTGGATTCATCCCTTGTGAAGCAGGTCGGCAGGAGTGCAATCTGTATCATTATTATAGAAAAGATGGAACGGGATAGGGCCATGTTTGTTGCGCCCCATGACCGTGAGGGGGAATTTCCAAATTCTGCAATCCTGAAAAGCGTGTTAAATACAAAAGTACTCCATTTCAGTTCCCTGGTCCGATCTCGCGGTATCTCCATTCAGGAAGACCTGGCCGATGCCCTTAAGCCAAAGCAGATCCTTTCCTTTGATCCGGGTGAGATTTACGCAGCAAAAGGCATTGAGGCCCTGTCGGGCATTCTTAAAAGGACGGATATACTTTTTATCACAGAAGAGGAAGTCAAGATAATGACAGGCATGGCAGGCATGGCCGGACTTGAGGCCATTTATCCCCTGCTGAGAGAGAACCGGACAGATCACAATTCTTTTGGATTAAACCTCTTCAAAGATACAGGGGGGGCTGCCATAGTATGCAAACAGGGTCCAAGAGGCGCGAGCATCTATAGTCCCGGAGTATCTGTGACAATTTCGGCTGAAAAGGTCTTAAAAATAGTTGACAACACCGGTGCGGGCGATGCATTTAATGCAGGTTTTTTGCACGTCATGCTTCAAGGGGCACCGGCCTATGAATGTCTCAGGTCTGGTGTACGGCTTGCTGCCTTTTCTCTGTCGGCCTTTGGCAGAGGCTGGCTGGACAGGCTGGAGGTCTGAAAAAAGGAGGGAATATGTGGACTTTCGGTTGGTGGACCACGGGTAGGGACCAGGCGGCCATTGATCTGTTTGAGACTGTTCACAACGCCATTAACAATGGGATCATCCCCGGCGAAATCTCGTATGTATTTTTTTCAAGGGAACCCGGCGAAAGCGAGTTCAGTGACAGGTTGGCAGAAATGGCTGCAGACTATAGTATCCCTGTGGTCAGTCTTTCAGCAGTGCGTTTTCGCCCGGAACTCAGGAAACAAGATCGTGAGGCATGGAGACAGGCCTATCACAAAGAGATCCTTATTAATAAGGTTCAAGGTTTTCCTGCCCAGGTGGTGATACTCGCAGGCTATATGTGGGTAGTCAGCCCGGAGGTCTGCCGGAAACTCTCAATTATCAACCTTCATCCAGCGGCCCCCGGAGGCCCTGCCGGAACCTGGCAGGAGGTGATCTGGCAATTACTGGATCAGAAAGCCGACAAGACCGGAGTCATGATGCACCTTGTGACTCCTGAGCTGGACACAGGGCCTGCTGTCACCTATTGCTCTTTTTCCATACAGGGAGGTGCCTGGGACCCTCTGTGGAAAGGGTTTGAGCATGAGCTTCAAAGATCAGGCCTCGAGGAGATAAAGAAATCATTTGGAGAATCGCAACCGCTTTTTGCCAAAATCCGCAATGAGGGAACAAAAAAAGAGCTTCCGCTCATCGTCCAGACTATAAGGTCCCTTGCCGCAGGAGAGATCTCAATCAAGGATTCCCAACTATACGACAGGACCGGAAGCAAACTGGCCGGGCCCTATAATCTTACAGATGCTATTTAAGGATTGTTACAACCGCATAAGCAGCCATACCATCTCCGGTCCCTGTAAATCCAAGTCCTTCGGTGGTAGTGGCCTTGATATTGATCTGATCCGCAGATACTTTGCAGGCTTCAGAAATATTTTTTTCCATCTCAGCCACAAAGGGAGCAATTCTAGGGGCCTGGGCAACCAGGGTGATATCGGCATTTCCCAATTTCCAGCCGGAAGATGCTGTTTTTTGGACTATCTCTTCCAGGAGCTTTATGCTTGAAATTCCGGCATAGCGCGGATCACTGTCCGGGAAATGTCGCCCCAGATCGCCCATGGCGGCAGCCCCGAGGATCGCATCACACAGGGCATGTGTTATGACGTCCGCATCAGAGTGACCCAGAAGGCCATAAGGATGTGGGATTTTTACCCCACCCAGAATAAGAGCACAGCCGCTCACAAGCCTGTGCACATCATAGCCGAAACCTATTCGGATCGTATTCATGATGTATAACCCTTCACACTCACCTATCACCCGCCCCCAGCCATTTTTTTGTTATTTCCAGCTTGTCCTGACCCTGCTCCCATTTCAGGAGCAACTCATCCTGCTTTTCCCTGAGTGCTTTGTATTCGCTAAGAAGCGGTACACCTCTGTTTTTATCACTAAAAATATCCGGATCTGCAAGCAATTTCTCCAGTTCTTTCTGTCTTACTTCAAGTCCAGAGATTCGTCCTTCCACCCGCTCCACTTCAGCCAGGATCGGTTTCAGGGTATTGTATATCAGTTGCCGTTTTTCCGCCTTTTCCCTTTTTTCTTTTTTTCGATCTGGCGCCTTTTTGACTAAAGCCTTGTTTTTCCCTGTTTCCTCATGTGCGTATTCCTGGCTGGAAGAATTCGCTGACTCATCTTTCGTCCCTGCAATATGGCAAAAATATTCTGTCAGATTTCCCGGGTACTCTATTATCTCGCCCCTCCTGATATCCCAGATCTTTGTTGCCAGCCTTTTGATAAATGACTGGTTGTGCGATACAAACAACAGGGTGCCGTTGTATTCAGAGAGCGCATTGATCAATGCCTCTGAAGATGAAATATCCAGATGATTGGTCGGCTCATCCATCACCATAAGATTTCCAGGTTTGACAAGAAGCTTTGCAAGCGAGACACGGGCTTTTTCACCCCCGG
>JAYEMY010000064.1:0-4623 GCA_034718455.1 Thermodesulfobacteriota bacterium | reverse complement strand
TTGACACCCAACTCAGAGGCCATTATCCCACAAAGAAAAGCGACCTCGATAGAATGCTGCAACACATTCTGGGCATAGCTGGTGCGGAAACGAAGCTTGCCCAACAGCTTTATTAGTTCAGCATGAATTCCATAGGCTCCAATATCAAAAGCAGCCTGTTCTCCCGTCTCCCGAATGGTATTATCTATTTCCTTTTCTACCTTTTTTACTACCTCTTCAATGCGGGCCGGGTGAATTCTGCCATCAGCAATCAGCCTCTCAAGGGCAATCCTGGCCACTTCTCTACGCACCGAATTGAAACCGGATAAAAGAACGGCTTCAGGAGTATCATCAATAATGAGATCTATGCCGGTAGCTGCCTCCATAGCCCGGATATTTCTGCCCTCCCGGCCTATTATACGGCCTTTCATCTCGTCACTGGGCAAGTGTACTACTGAAACAGTCCGCTCAGCTATATATTCACCTGCATACCTGGCTACTGCCAGTGATATTATCTCCTTGGACCTTTTCTCCGCGGTATCCTTGGTCTCCGTCTCTATCTTTTTAATCAGTTTAGCCGCGTCCTGTCTGACATCCGCCTCTAATGTATCGAGCAGACAGTCCTTGGCCTCCTGAACCGACATGCCTGATATCTTTTCAAGCCGGCTCCTCTGTTTATTTACCAGACCATTTATCTCTTTTCCCTTTTCCTCGAGGGTATGATCTAACTGCTGTAATGCTTTTTCCTTCTCAAGGACCTCAATTTCCTTGTCGTCAACCAGCTCATATTTGCGATTTACCTGCTGCTCTTTTTGCTTGAGACGCCCTTCTTGACCGCGCAGTTCAACCTTCCACTCCTTTATCTCTTTCTCAGCCTCTTTTTTTAATTGAAATGTTTCCTCCTGTCCCTGGATCCTGGCTTCCTTGCGAAGCCTTTCCGCCTCTGCAAGGGCATCTTTCTTTAAGCGATCAACTTCCTCTTTTATTGAATCAACTGTGTCAACAGTTCTGCGTTTGGTAAACCATATGCCTGCAGCTAAGCCGACACACAGGCCCAAAATGGTCGAAATTAAAAGATAAGAAAATTCCATGATGGGTGGCGCACCTCCTTTCCATATAGGATGGCCACACCCCATCTCGGCTCCCTTGTAGAACGTCTGATGACGGTTACATACGGATTTTGGCAGGTGGTTGAAATCCGGGCCGGGTTCGACCCAAAAAATGTGCTGTGACTATGAAAGGCCCGTCAGGTATAAAATTTTCCTCTTCTGAATCAGTCAAAAGCCTTTCCCAAAACCCCGAATTAAGATGATCAACTTCGCCTTTTTCGAGTTTTTGCTTAAGAGGATTTTGTTCGCAAAAAAACCCGTTAAAATAGTCCAGCTATTATTGCAATTCGGCCGATTTTCCAAAACAATTTTATGGCATCCTTTAACCATACAGTCAGATCCGGCCGTTGCTCAATTTTCCATAAACACATCACAAAGACGTGTAACCTATTACCATATCCGTTTTATATATATGAACCCGAACGGGGTTATAGCCCATAAAATCCCCCACTTATGCCGTGTCGACAAAATTTATTGAACCTGGTAAACCAGGTGGGCGTCTCATTCGCTATTCGGGAAAGAGATTTCTCTCCTTCCATCCCTATGCGAAGAGGAGACCCCCTTGCAACGAGAGTTGGCTCAACAAACCCTGTCAATCACCAACACAGCAGGGGAAACTAAGTAAATTACTTTTTCTATTTTATCACAATACCACGATCTGCAAATTTAATCCATTGCGGAATCAATTTTGGCAACCAATCGACTGGTTTTGCTAACGACAGTCTCTTTTAATTCCCTCAATTGATGCCTGGCTAATATATAGTCTTTACCTACGTTAAGCATGGCTAAAACCACCATCTTGTGAGGGGCCAAGCCCTTGTTTGAGGTCTCCTGTTCTCTAACCTTTGCCTCAACGTATTCTACGACTTCCTTGACATCAACCTCAGGATCATCGGCCTTCAGTTCGTACACTTGACCAAAAAAATTAAATTTTATTTGTGTCGTATCCAATTTGTCTAGACGCCCGAAGGCATATCGGTTTGATGTGCTGTAGCAGTCTCCTCAGCTCCCTGTGAAAATGTACTGACCTGGTCGATTTTACCCAACAGGTCCGAAACCCGAAGACGAACATTTTCCCTCTCATCCTCAAATCGGGCCAATTTGTCTGCCAGTTCCTTTAGCTGCGAAGCCTGTTCCTGTGTCTGCCTGCGAAAATCATCCCGTTCAGACACCAATTGTTCACAATATCTTAATAGACTATCGACTTTATCTTCTAATAAATGAAGTTCCTGATCACTCATATGCCCTCTCCCGAATTTAAAAACATCGTAACCGTTCACGGGATTGCAACGCCGATTTTACGGCAACTCACCGAACTGTAAGCACTTACAAAACATTAAACCCACTGGTTATGCATACGTCAACCCCATACGACACATATGGTTACTTCCTAATTAAGTTACAGGTAACCGCTCACGGGATTACAACGCCAGTTTTACGGCAACTCACCGAACTGTAAGCGTTTACAGGGTGATGCAGATGCGAGGCGACGGGTACGCAGACGTACTCCCTGTACTTCAAGTACCCGGCAACAAAGCAGATGCGGTGCCATGTGAACGCTTACAGTTGCTGAAAGGAAGTATTGTGCTGCCGGGCGGCACTTGCGCCCCTTCAAGATAACTGAAGGCACCTAGTTTTGCCCCTTTGCCCACAGTTGTCTTCCCTTTAAGGACCACATGAGGACCGATTGTGACGTCCTGGGACAGCACGACATCCGGCTCTATATAGACAGATTCATAAAGCTCAAAACTCACCCCGGAATCCATCCAGTTTTTTCTTATCCTATCCAACAAAATAGCCTCCGCCCTGGCAAGGTCCATCCTCGAATTGACTCCCCATGCCTCATCCTCAGCAGCAGCGCTGACGGCCCCTGCCGAGACACCTTTTGATACTGCCACACCCACTATATCGGTCAGGTAGTACTCCCCCTGAACATTATCGCAGCCTATAGCATCAAGGGCATCAAACAAAAAAACCGAATCAACTGCATATATTCCTGTATTTATCTCAGTCAGCAGTCTCTGGGCCTCTGTGGCATCCTTCTCTTCGACTATTCCCTGAATTTGATCCCCTTCTGACGCAGACCTGAGCACCCGTCCATATCCGGCAGGATCTTTCAAATGCGCGGTCAGTAAAGAAATAATCCTTCCAGAACTTGCATGATCTTCCATAAAGGAGGCAAGAGTATTTTCCTTCAGTAAAGGCGTATCTCCACAAATGATCAAAACATTGCCGAGGAACTCTCCCAAAGCCGCCTTTGCACACAATACGGCATGGCCTGTGCCGAGCTGCTGCTCCTGCACTACCGGATTAACATCGAACTCTGCCAGATAATCTCTAACAAGATCGCTGCCATGACCGGTTACTACGACTCTGGAAGCAATATCCAGATTCCTTAACAGGCCCAGGACATGTCCGATAAGGGGCTTTCCAAGTAGGTTATGCATTACCTTCGGGATCTCTGATTTCAGCCTGGTTCCCTTGCCGGCTGCAAGTATAATACATGCCCAGGGCCGACTGCCCTCTAAAACGGAATTTTCTATCATGAGGAATATCCTGCTGTAAGCGTTACAGGGTACTGCAGATGCGAGGCACGGGTATGCAGGCGTCCCTGTACTTCAAATACCCGGCGACAAAGCAGATGCGGTGACCTGTGAACGCAACCCACCGAATTGTAAGCGTTTACAGGGTGCTGCAGATGCGAGGCGACGGGTACGCAGACGTACTCCCTGTACTTCAAGTACCCGGCAACAAAGCAGATGCGGTGCCATGTGAACGCTTACAAATAAAAAGGGCAAGCACGCGGCTTACCCTTAACACAAAAATATGTTAAATTACGATGTTGAACTCTAGTGACCCGCTATCTGGATCCTTGTAAGCGCCCTTGCCATAGCTGCCTGGGCACGCACAAGGTCAATTTCTTCCTTGCGTGCCACAGCCTCCTGCAATCTGCGCTCAGCCCTCTCCTTGGCCTTGAGGGCCCTTTCTACATCAATTTCAGCGCCTATCTCAGCGCTCTCAGCCAGCACGGTCATCCGGTTGTTCGACACATCGCAGAAACCGCCGCTTAAAGCAATGCTGACCGTATTTCCTTCATTGAGATAATGCATCTCACCTATCTTAAGAGTAGCCAACAAAGGCGAATGATTTGCCATCGCACCGAACACACCATCCGCACCAGGTGCGGTAGCCAGCTCAACCTCCTCACTCACCAACAACTTCGACGGCGTCACTACTTCCAGAAGTATCTTATTTGCCATTTACTTTTCCCTAGACCCGCGTCCGTGACTTCACAACCGTCCGGAGCCGGGTTATTCGCTGTACGATACTATTACTCTTCGACCTCTATTGGCCGACAGAGTCATCTATGCCATCTTGGCTGCCTTCTCCACGGCATCTTCTATACCACCTACCATATAAAATGCCGCCTCAGGCAGTTCGTCGTGTTTACCCTCAAGGATCTCCGTGAACGCCCGGACCGTATCTTCGACCTTCATATACTTGCCAGGCATACCCGTAAATGTCTCAGCCACGT
>JAYEMY010000063.1:1909-4688 GCA_034718455.1 Thermodesulfobacteriota bacterium | reverse complement strand
ATCCTTGATCTCAAGACCTGCCATTGCCTCTGCCTCTTGCCGATTAGGGGTCACCAGTGTCACTCCATGGTAGAGGTGACTATTGGCAGGCTTGGGATCTACTAAAAGGGGAATACCTCTCTCGCCTGAGATCTTTCTTAATTCATCCATGAAACGAGCCGAAACCACACCTTTGGCATAGTCAGATACAATAATTCCGTCAATTCCAGGCGCCAGTCTCTCAAAGGCCTCGGCCAAAGCCTTTATTGATGAATCGTTTAGGAAATTATTGTTCTCCCTGTCAACCCTCACTACCTGCTGACCCCTGGCGATTATCCTGGTCTTGATCGTGGTAGGGCGTGTGCCGTCAACAACAGCGGTCGCATCTATACCCCCGGACCTGGCGAGTTCCCTGAGGTTCTCTCCCATGGCATCTTTCCCGACTACGCCACTAAGGATTACATGACTGCTCATGGCCCTGAGGTTATTTGCCACGTTTGCCGCACCACCAAGGAGCATGGTCTCCTTCTGGACTTTCACCACAGGGACCGGGGCCTCAGGAGATATCCTCGACACATCACCCCAGACAAACTGGTCAAGCATGATATCTCCCGCCACCAGCAGGCAAGAGGAGTCAAATCGACGAACGGCTTCTTTAAGTCTTTTTATGCGATCTTTCATTTTTGTAAAGGTTCAGGGTTCAAGGTTACCTTATTGGATTGTTGATTTATCATTGCTCCATTGTTTTATTCTCATTCCTTTTACATTAAAGGATGAACGTCGAATATCGAATGAAAAACAAATATCCAATACCGAACATTCAGGCACTATTTAGGTTTCTTCATCTTTTCCCATTCAAAATTCGATGTTGGACGTTCGACGTTCGATATTCATCCTTTTCTTGTCCCCTGAACCCCGAACCTTTGAACTCCTGAACGGTTACTTTTTTGTTATGGGATAAGGCTTTGCCTCATCTATCAGCATCACAGGGATACCTTCCCGTATCTCGTACAGCAGACCACAGCTCTCGCAAATCAGCCCATCTTCATTTTCAGTAAGCTTCACATCACCCTTACACTTGGGACAAGCAAGAATATTCAACAGTTCGGGACTAATGGGCTTGCTCATAACTTATTACCTCCAATCACCAAATCACCAAATCACCAAATCACTCAATCACCAAATCACCCAATTCTTCCAACCGCCTCGATCACCTGCTCAGGAGAAATGTCCATCATGCATTTCGGGTCGGGACAATGACGTTGAAAACAGGGACTGCATGAAAGCCCCAATCTAATGACTTGTTGTTCCCTGCCAAAAGGACCTGTCCTCCATGGAGCCGTGGGTCCGAACAACGCAACCAGAGGGGCTCCGGCTGCAACCGCCAGATGCATGGGGCCTGTATCAGTACTTACCACAGCCTCTACCCTCTGGTACAAAGCAGCAAGGGTCCTGAGGCTGGTTAGCCCGGTAAAATCAATAACAGGATGCTTCGCGAACATTGCAATATTAAAAGCAAGGTCCTTATCGCCCGGCCCTCCAACTATAATGGGGACCATATCCCAGCGATCGAAACAACCGTCTGCTACTTCTGCAAATCCCTTTGGGGTCCATCTCTTTGTCTCCCACGTGGCTCCAGGATTAAGGCAGAGTATGCGGCAGTCTCCCGCACCTGCTTCCTTCAACAGTCGGCAAACCTTTTCCGTATCAGCCTTTCCAATGGCTAAGGGAAACTCAGGTTCCTTAATATTTGCACCCAGATGAGCGGCCAGCCTGAGATAGCGGAGCACAGCATGCTCATCAGGATCATAGCGGGGAAGCTTGTCCGTTAGAAATATAGAACTTCCCTCTCTTCCTTCTGCAAAACCAAGCTTGCATACCCCTCGCGAAAGTCCTGTCAAGACACCGCTTTTCAGCAGACCCTGAAAGTCTATCACAACATCGTATTTTTTACTGCGAAGGTGCTTAATAAAACTTCCGGTCTCTTTAATCAACCTTGGCCACTGTCTCAGATTGCCGCCTAGTTTTCCAAACCTGCGCCTGGGGTAGATTATTACTTCATTCAGCATAGGATGAGAGCAAAGCAGGTCAGAGGCTGCTTCATCCACCAGCCAGCTTAGATGTGCATCAGGATATCTCTTGTGCAAAGCGGCAAGGGCAGGAAGTGTATGTACTACATCTCCTATAGCGCTGAGTTTTACCAACAGTATTCGCATATCCATGTACAGGCATCAAATAGATCAGATGCAATGTGGGGCAACCGTTCCTTCTGGTCCGGCAAGAGCCGTGAAAGGGTCTCCTTTCCATAGCCGGTCAAGACAAGCACGGGCTTTGCCCCCACACGCCAGGCAATTTCTAAATCTCGAATACTGTCTCCCACAACAAAAGATTCCTCCGGAACTATGCCTAATTCCTTGATGGCAAGATCTACCATGCCCCGGGATGGCTTACGACAACCGCACTTTACCCCATATTCTCCTTTCCCTTCAGTTGGATGATGCGGACAGTAATACCACCTGTCCACATAGGCATTACTTTTAGAAAGACGCCTTGCCATCTCTTCATGTACCTTTCTGACAAAAATCTCGTTAAAGAAGCCTCTGGCTACCCCGGATTGATTGGTTATCACAGCGACCTTATAACCGCACTCATTGAGAAGACGAATACCCGAACCCGCCCCTTCCATCAAGACAAGCTCCTCCATCCGGCGCAGATAACCGACTTCTTTATTAATTGTTCCGTCTCTGTCGAGAAATACTGCTCTTCTAATGTTCATTTCCTGTAAAGGTTCAAAGGTTCA
>JAYEMY010000063.1:0-1809 GCA_034718455.1 Thermodesulfobacteriota bacterium | reverse complement strand
CATTTTTTTAGTAGTTCATCTCTGCCCAATTTCTAATTTCAAGCCGCAAACGGCTTTCAACTGTTGCACACAAGCCTGTAAAACTTCCTCAACCTCAATCCCGAGCAGACATTTAAAATCCGTGGGACAACTGCGTTTAAGGCACGGACTGCATGGAAGTTCGTGGCGAATTATAATACTATTGGTTGACCATGGACCTGTTGTAATCGGATTTGTAGAGCCAAAAATCGTAACCAAAGGAACTCCTAATGCTGCGCCGATATGCATAAGACCGGAATCATTTGTCACAAGCAAATTAAGGTTTGATATAAGCCCCATGGCCTCAGCAAGGCTTGTCTTTCCTGCCAAATTGTGGCATCTTTCACCAACAGGACCGCAGATGTCCTTTGCTACGGACTCTTCCTTGTCGGTCCCAAAGACCAGTATATGACAATTTTTAAAATGTTCGACCAGGGCCTTTCCTAAAGATACAAATCTCTCCACCGGCCAACATTTTGCCGGCCCATATGCAGCGCCCGGATTAAACCCCACGAGTAACGATCCTTGATCCAGCCCCATTTGAGCAAGTATCTGCCTGGCCCCTGACTCCCCTTGGGCCGGGACCTTAAGGTATAGCTCGGTTTGTTCCACGCGGCCTACTTTATTGGTTGAATAGGTATTAGAATGCAAGCGGCCTATATGATCAACAAGGTGTAGATAGTAGAATATTTCGTGTTTACTCCTGCGGTCCTCAGGTACTGATACCGGCAAAGAGAGAATCATGCGTCTTGCGTCGGTGGCATAACCCACGCGCTTGGGTATTCGGGCAAGCCACGCAATCAGGGCTGACTCAAAGGAGTTTGGGAACAGGAGAGCAACATCAAATTTTTTGTTCCTAAGAGATTTGGCGAGGATTAATTTTTCCAAGATCGTACTGCTGCGGCCCGTACTGTCGCAAGATATAACTTCATCTACCGCAGGATTCTCGGAGAAGACAGGTCCTACCCAAGGCCTTGCCAAAATAGAAATATGGGCTTTTGGATAGTTTTTTCTAAGTGCCACCACCGCAGGTGTAGTCATGACGGCATCTCCGATCCAATTGGTAGATCTAATCAATATCCGGGGATTTGACCCTAAATTCTTTCCAGTTCTCAAGGATATACCTGTCTCTGTTCTTTGATCTGTTTAAATGCCGACATCTGTAGTATAGAAATAAAAAAGACTACATCCTTCATTCACCAGTTTACACTTTTTTCGAAAAAGCATGTATTATCGAATTAAATGCCGATGTCGAAACTGGAAATTCGAAACTGGAAATTAGGTAACGCATCTACATCTTTGTATTTTTCCTAATTTCAAGTTTCGAATTTCAAATTTCACTGCAAAGACTATAAGAACATAATACGCTGGATACAAAATTCTAGAAAAAATGTTGCCACAGATACGACTGCCTGAAGAACTCCTGTTAAAGGCTGATAACTATTGGAAAAGCTTTGCGGAGGCTGCGCTTTTATCAGGACTTCCGGTCCCTGATGATCCACTAATAATAAATACGGCGAAACAGGTGTGGGCCTTTAGTGAATTTGTCGCAAAGAACTGTGTCAAGGAACCAGGGCTGCTGTTAGATCTTTTGGAAAGCGGTGATTTGGTAAAATCCTATGCGAACGGTAACTATGACCGAATAGTCAATAATTCAGTTAAAGAAGCCCAAGACCATAAACAACTCGGAATAATTCTGCGCCGGCTGAGAACGCGGGAGATGGTCAGAATAGCATGGAGAGACCTTGCCCTGTGGGCAGATCTCAAAGAGACCATGGAGGACCTTTCATC
>JAYEMY010000062.1:0-4696 GCA_034718455.1 Thermodesulfobacteriota bacterium | reverse complement strand
TATCCTTTTCCGTATGTAAAGAGATAGGTTCTACAATAGCAGAGGCGGTAAAACAGATAGGAAAACCTGTATTGTTGGTTGCCAGCACCGACATGACTCATTATGAGTCCCAGGAGCAGGCCGAGGCCAAAGACCGCCGGGCTATTGATAAGATCCTTGCCTTAGACCCCCAGGGTCTTTTGGAAACCGTGAGAGGACATAATATATCAATGTGTGGGGTAATACCGACTACTGTGACTTTAGTAGCGTCTCTGGCATTAGGAGCAAGTTCTGTTGAACTGATTCGATACGCTACGTCCGGCGACGTGACAGGAGACTATGTACAGGTCGTTGGATATGCGAGTTTTATCATTTATGGATATTGACTTATAAGCCTAAAATTTTTATATATCACACCAACTGTTCTACTGGGGGATCGTCTAATGGCAGGACTGCAGGCTCTGAATCTGTCTATCTAGGTTCGAATCCTAGTCCCCCAGCCATTCTTCACATTTCGTCTTTTCTATATCATTCCGGCTGATCCGGCATGGCGAATGTCTTACTGCCTGAAAAACCATGGCCTTGGACATGATTCGAATTTGCCAAGGTATACTCCCTCTCTAACATATGAGCTAATTCCTTCAAGCGTTTCCCCAGAATTCGCAGTCCGGATTTTGCCTCTTGGCAGTCCGGATTTATTTTAAGGGCTTCGATAAAGGCCATCCGAGCTTCTACGTACCAACTGCCTTCCAGGTAATTTTCTCCAGCCATGCAGTAGGCCTCGTCAAGGCCTGAAGGAAACATGGCATCAAGCGTCTGATTCAGTCCACCGCTTTTCTGCCAGAGTTTATTTATGTCTGACTTATGTTCGAGCATAAATCGTACGAGCAAAGAGTTGTTTCGCTCAGCCAGAAGCATTGATTTCAGATGTTCAGCAGCACACACGAAAAGATTTTCGAGTCTGTTTATTCCCCGCTGTATGTCGTCCAGCGTCTCTTCATAGAACTGTTGGCAGTTTTCCTGCCAATCGTAGGCGGTGGTGGTGGTCGAGGCGACCTGATAGGCAGGATGATAACGATCTGCCATGTAAACATTTTCCTTTAGCTTCATGGCTTCATGGAATATGGCACCGACCATCCAGTCGAAAAAAAATGGTTCCGGTTGACTGTCCGGGTCAACATCTTTCCAGAGGCGGTGGCAGTTATCCTTTAATACCCATAGTGTCCCCCGGTCTGTTTGTGTTCCGACCCAATTGTCCAGACCTTCATAGGTGATGCCTGCATCCCTGTATTTTTTTTCAATTTCCAGAAAAAAAGAGTATGAATGAATAAAATCTCTTAATACGTTTTTTACAAAAAGATCTTTCCGTTCCTCCAACCAAGACTGTCTATCTGTGTTTATCATTGTTAACCTGCCAAAATTATAAGTCCCACACCCAGCACCATTAGACTTGCTCCGGCTAAACGTTGAGTGATCTCTTTTTCTTTGAATATAAGTTTTCCGTAAATGACGCTGAAGATCAGACTGGTCCTTTTTACTGCAATCATATAGGCCGCTGTGATCAGATTAATTGCCCACATATGACTGAGTACCATTATTGTCTGAGCAAGACCAACCGCCCACCAGGCGCCCCATGGACTTTGCCCTGTTTTTTTAAAGGGCCACTGGGTTGATTGTTTATTCTGTGAACCAAACCCATTGATTACCCAGCGGAGTGCCCAGAGGCTCAACGGAGTGACTATTCCCAGTAACACAAAATAAAAACAGGCAAAGAATATCGGGTCAGAGTGTTGAATCGCTTTTTTCCCCAGTACGGAAGTAAGGCCGTATATCCCGGCAACTGCCAGCATAAGCCTCGATCCCTGCTCTTTGGCAATAGCCCTTAATGGCTCAAGAAGCCCTTTCCTGCTGCTTTTGATATGGAGGACATAAGCCCCGGTTACAGTGCACAGTATACCCAAAAGTCCCGCCGTGGTCACCTTTTCATCCAGAACCAGCCAGCCGGTCAATACAATGAATACAGGAGTGAAGGCGAGGAAAGGTATGCTGAGCGACAGAGAAGAGACCTTGAGTGCCTGCATATATAGTAGCAAGGCAAGGATCTCAAAAGGGACCAGAAAGCCAACTGTCTGCCAAAAAACCAGATCGGTTTCCGGCCAGGATATGACAAGGAGCAAAGGCAGCAAAAATGGCATCGGGGCAGTAGATCTCACTATAGCCATATTGCCCGGAGACAGATAGCTAAACCGAGCCTTCAGGATGGTATCCCCTGTGGCAGCAGCCAAAGCAGTCAAGAGGGCTGCGGGAAACCAGTTCACCCGCTATTTTCCATATTCTCTATGCCCTTTCCCCGCGTCCGGCCATGGAGCGAAGCCTGCGTATACGTTCCTGGATGGGAGGGTGAGTGCTGAACAGCTTTGCAACTGACGCAGTTGTGAGAGGGTTAACTATGTACATTTGCGCAGTTGCAGGATTTACCTCCATGGGCATACGATGATTCCATTCATCCAGTTTTTTAAGGGCATTGGCCAGGGACATCGGATGGTTACATATTTTGGCCCCTGTGGCATCAGCCTGATACTCTCTGCTCCTGGATATGGCCATCTGAATAAGGGCAGCAGCTATGGGCGCTATGATCATCATGATCAGTCCCCCTATCAAACCGCCTGCACCACCCTCATCGTCATCTGAGCCTCCAAAGCCCCCGAACAGCATGGCCCACTGGGCCATAGTGGCAATGTAGCTTATGGCGCCCGCTATAACAGCAGCTATAGAGCTTATCAATATATCCCTGTTGCGGATATGTGCGAATTCGTGCGCAAGGACCCCTTCCAACTCCTCGCGGTTGAGGATCCGCAGGATACCCTCTGTGACCGCGACCGCAGCGTGATCCGGGTTCCGCCCGGTGGCAAAGGCATTAGGAGTCTGCTGAGCTATGAGGTAAACCTTGGGCTTAGGTATCCCGGCCTTTTGCGCAAGTCCTGCTACTATGGAATGGAGTTGCGGGGTCTCTGCTTCAGAGACCTCCCTGGCTCCGCTCATTTTCAGGGCAAGCTTGTCGCTGTACCAGTAAGCAAAAAAGTTCATCGCACCAGCCATCACCAGGGCTATGGTCATGCCTGTGCGGCCACCCAGCGCCCCTCCGACGAACAGAAAGAGAGCCGTGAGGGCGGCTAAAAACATGAATGTTTTAAACATGTTGTACATGCTTTCTAATAATCCTCCGTAAAATTATTTTATTAATATGGTCATTTTCTTATCTCAAGGCAAGGGGGTAGGTTATTTTGCAAGCAGCGTCTAATCTTTGCCCTGCATTATAGCTGTAGCCTTTGCCACATCCAGCTTGCTGCCCATAAAGACCGGCACCCTCTCGTGGAGGGCTGAGGGCTTTATGTCCAAAATATCCTGTTCACCATCTGTGGCAGCCCCGCCTGCGTGCTTCAAAATATAGGCCATAGGAGCAACCTCGCACAAAAGGCGCAACTTGCCCCTTGGCTTTGCAGGGTCTTTCTTGTCGGCCGGGTACATGAATATGCCGCCATACAGGAGGTTTCTGTGAAAGTCAGCCACAAAAGAACCAATATACCTGGCCGCGTAAGGCTTTCCCCTTTCATTCTCCTGGCTCTTGAAGTAATTTACTGCCCTTTTTGTTTTCTCATCCCAGTAACTTGTATATGCCTCATTAACAGAATAGACCTTTCCCCTTTCAGGGATCGTGATATCCCTGTGAGATAGGAGGAACTCTCCTACTGACGGGTCAAGAGTAAAGCCATTCACACTTTTGCCTGTAGTATAAACAAGCATGGTGCTGGGACCGTAAATGAAGTAGCCTGCCGCAATTTGTTTCGAACCGCGGCGGAGGAAGTCGTCAAGGGTAACATAGGGCCTGTCACTTACCTTGCGATGGATCGAGAAGATCGTGCCGATATTGACATTCGCGTCGATGTTGGATGAGCCGTCCAGGGGATCAAAGGTCAGGAGGTAGTCTTCCTGAGGCATATCTTCCGGAACCGGTATGATGTCGGCGTTTTCTTCAGAGGACATGGCACAGACCACACCGGTCCGCTCCATCCTATAGATGAGCACGTGGTTTGCAAAATCATCCAGCTTGCGTACGCGTTCCCCCTGCACATTGATATCACCAGTGAGACCCAGGATGTCCACAAGCCCTGCCTTATTGACTTCACGAGATATAATTTTCGCCGCGAAGATAAGCTCTTGCAGAAGTCTTGTCAGCCGGCCTGTGGCTGCAGGGGATTCTTTCTGGTGAATCAACAGATGTTCAGTGACAGTAATGCCTAACCCCTTCATTTTTTCACTCCTTTCCGGATAAAAATGTCCTAATTTCTATAGTGGCGCATATAATAAATATCGGTTTATTGGCATCCTTCACGACAAGTCAAAAGTAGTTTACACTTTGTTGATCTTGTATTTTGGCAGTGAAATTTGAAACTTGAAATTTGAAATTGGGAAAAATACAAGGATGTAGATGTGTTACCTAATTTCGAATTTCCAGTTTCGACCTCGGCATTCAATTCTATAATACACGCTTTTTCGAAAAAAGTGTAAACTGGTGAATGAAGGATGCCGGTTTATTAACAAAAAATATTATTTATATTGAAGATTTGTGCTTGACGACCATTGGCAGTATGCGTTATTTCAATTGGTCGAATCAAAATAAAAAAGGTCTCATGAGTAGTTTCCATGTCTTCTTTGA
>JAYEMY010000061.1:0-4696 GCA_034718455.1 Thermodesulfobacteriota bacterium | reverse complement strand
CAGCCGACAGGCTTTTGCAGGGTTTCAATCGCGGACAAGGTTGCACCAAAAGGCGTATTCTCAATGGATTGTGCTTTGAAACCCGAAAAAGGCTGTTGGCTGTCAGGGGGGGGGAGTGAATGATTACACATTGGCGGTATGGTTGATCCACATGAGCCCCATTGCTTGGGTAGTTGGGCCTACCTGGGTACTGTGCGGTACCTCTAGCCATGAACTGTTACAAATTCTGCCAGGCAAAAGGGGACAATACTGAGATAGAGGTAATCAACATGGTACCCATACCGTCCCAAGTGCCGCTGTCAGAGGCCTCCAAATATTCGCATTCAGGCGAGGAGGCAATAACAGAAGCCATGCTCTATCTGGCACCCCGGTATAAATTTGGCAGCACTATGCGTTACTGCAGGAACATCGCTCGTGGGATTACCTCGGCCGCTGCTCAGAGGAAGGCCGATCTGCTCATTATGGGATGGCAGGGGTACCGCAGGAAGGGATTCTCTCTTGGAAGCACAGTTGATCCTGTGTTGGAGCGTGCGACCTGTAATGTTGCAGTATTTAAGGATTGTAAGCAACAAAAACATATGAACATCCTGGTCCCGTTTGCAGGCGGGCCGAATGCGGCTTTTGCCTTAGAGACCGCCTCCATCATGGTAGAGCATGATGGAGGACGAATCGTAGTCTTTCACGTGGCTTCACCAGGCAAACCGACCCAGGACATCGATGCCTTTCTGGACGCCATCGCGCCTCAACTGAAGGTGCAGCGTTCCCTCTTTGAAGCCAAGTATGCTATCTCACACGAACGATTGAAAACCATTCTTGAAGAAACTAAGCATTATGACCTTGTAATCATAGGGGCCACTCGAGACCCCATATTCAGGCAGAGGGTTTTGGGATCTCTCCCTGAGATATTGGCAAGGCATTGCGAAAAACCACTCGTCATGGTTAAGGCTAAGCATGCTATCAGATCATTCATTAAGAGATGGATATAAGATTCTGATTCTATTGAAAAAGTTCAATCTGCGGCGCACAATAAATGTTGAATTTTGAATTAAGGTAAATGTCTTTTAAGTTTTTTTTCCACAATTTACAATTCCACATTCCACATTAAACTTCATGCGTACGTCCCGAGCCCAGTCTGTCTGACAGAAGATCGTGAGTTGGTCTTCAGGGAAAATTTTGGTATTCCCATCCGGTATAAGCACATTGCCTCTACGCTCAATGGAAATTACTGTAGTACTCTGTGGTAACTTGATCTCAGCCAGCTTTTTACCTGCGCAGGCGCAACCGGGGTTTACCCGGACTTCGATAAATTCAACACCTGAGACTTTTCTGAGTGCCATACGTTCCCGAATGTGTTGGGTCCGTTGCTTTTTCAATAGCCCCACGTCATAGGCCCGCAGGATATCGCTTCGGCTGATAAGCCCAAGTAATTTTTGCTCGGCATGACGCGAGACCACAGGAAGCCTCGCAAGGTCCCTGGGTCCCATCTTGCGTATGGCAGACCAGATGGGTTCATCCGGAAAGACCGTGACAGGATCAGACGTGGCCACGTCACTCACCTTGAGATCACGTATCATCACGCCTTCCCGATCAAGCGCGCGCTCCATGTCCTGCAGGGTGACTATACCATAGAGGTCTTCGTCATTTTCCATGACAGGGAACCCATAAAGATGGGTCTCCTGGAAAATGGCAAAGAGCTCTGCCAGGTGCCGGTCCTTATGAACAGTGATGGGTGCCTGATTCATGACTTCTTCAACCTGGACTCCTTGCATGACATCAAGGTCTCTTCCGTGATCAAAACGGATTCCCTTCTTGGTCAGCTTTAAGGTGTAAATCGAATCAGGATGCAACCACTGTGTAAGACTTGATCCCACAATACTCGCGGTCATGAGAGGCAAGATCAGGTGATAGTCCCCGCTCATTTCAAAGACGATAAGTATGGATGTGAGCGGAGCCCTTGCTGCTGCAGCAAAGACTGCGGCCATCCCTACAAGTGCATAGGCCCCGACTTCTCCGGCGATATCCGGAAAAAGCGCACCGGCAGCATATCCATAGGCCCCGCCAAGCACGGCCCCTGTGAACAGGGATGGTGCAAAGATGCCGCCTGAATTGCCGGAGCCCAGAGTGAATGAGGTCGCCAGGGGCTTAAGGAAAATCAATACCACAAGAAGCAAGAAGGATGCTTTGCCCTGCAAGGCATCTCCCATAAATGGAAATCCTGAACCGTAAACGTGGGGCAGGTTTTCAATCAAAGGCAGCCCAAGCCGGAACTCCCCAGCAGAAGCATGAAAGACCCCGGACAGATAAGGATATGAAAAAGCCAGAATACCCAGGAACAATGCACCGACAGCCGGTTTGAAAGCCTGAGGAAATTTCCAGTGATCAAACAGATCCTCAAAGGCGTCAAGCATCCTGATAAACATAATGCCAACAAGGGCGGCGAGAAAGCCCAGTACAGCATACAACAGGAGATCCCACGGCGAGTGCATAACATAGCTGGGCACCTCAAAGGCCGGACGAGCCCCAAGAAAAATCTGGCTGATAATGCTGGAGGATACGGACGCGATCACCACATTACCAAGCATTGACACCTGGTGTTCGCTCATCAACAATTCTGAGGAAAAGGCCACCCCGGCAATAGGTGCGTTGAATGTGGCTGCGATGCCCGCAGCCGCCCCGCAGGCCACCAGATTCTTGATGCGTTCGTCTGAAAGACGCAGCCACTGTCCCACAGTGGATCCCAAGGCGGAACCTACCTGGACAATAGGACCTTCCCTGCCGGCTGAACCACCCGAGCCGATACAAAGTGCCGAGGCAAAAATCTTTGCTATGGCGACCCTCGGCCGTATACGGCCCCCTTGCAGGATCAGGGCCTTCATGACCTCAGGTACGCCGTGCCCCTTGGCCTCTGTAGCAAAGTAGGCAATAATGGGACCGCCGATGAGTGCGCCCAATACAGGGATTACGATAAGCCACAGACGTCCCAGAAAAGGATAAAGGACCATGGCCTCAGTGTAAGAAAAATGCTCTATGAGGACTATAAGTCGGATAAAAAATACAGCAGCGAGTCCGGTCCCTGCCCCAACCACACCAGCCATTACCATCAGGACCGCTCCTCCCTTGGGGACCAATCGATCCAGCAGATTTGCAATATGGCGTCTTGACATGCAGGTCAACATTTAGAATTCAAAATTGTGTCTGAACGGCTTTTTCGTTCAGACACTAATTATCCATTCTGCCTCCCCTTTTATGGAGACGATATCATCCGTTCAAATGCAGGGCAATATACCCTCTCTTATTATCCACACAAGTATCATCTGTGAAAAAAGTGAGGATGCCGCAAACTTAAATGGGCATAAGACTGGAATGTTTTTAATCAGACAGTTAGAATAGAATTCAAGTTTCGTAACCGGTTCACACTCCTTGGCAGCCGACAGGCTTTTGCGGGGTTTCAACAGCGGACAAGGTTGCACCAAAAGTCGTATTCTCAACGGATTGTGCTTTGGAACCCGTAAAAGGCTGTCGGCTGTCAGTGGGGGGAGTGAATGATTACCAAGTCTCCGAGTCATGCCGTGTCAGGGGCATTTGTTTTTAGTATTGGGAGTTTGGTTTAGGATTTTTTCTTGAGCAAAGGGGGAGTAAATGAATATTTTACTGATAGGTTGCGGTGCGTATATGGATCAGGGCTACGCATGTCCCGGGGAATACAAGTGTATCAACGCAGTGGCGGAAAAAAACGGGGAATTCGCCCAATACGACAATCCTGTCGTGGTCGGCTTTCTGCGCTGCCAGTGTCCTGGACGTGCCGTGATATCCAATATAGGAGCGGTCAAAAAGAACGTCAAGATTGATGCTGTGCATCTCAGCAATTGTATGGTTAAGGCAATACCCATGTGTAAAAACCATGATTTTGATCAGTTTAAGGAAATAGTTGAGAAGAAATTCGGAGTAAAGTGTGTCCTGGGCACACACGCCTATGACTAAGGAACGGGAGATAAATAAGTTGAACAAAAATTAATAGGATTTTTTGTTGTATTCAAGGCGCGAGGAGCGAGCATAACGGGTTATGTGATCGACGAGCAACGAAGAAGACGGCAAAAAAGACATTAATTTGTTCAAGTTATTTATTGTACGTTCCTAAATGAAGAAGGAGTTGCCCCTGACACCGGCATTTTATCAGTCACGAGTGTAACAGAAGGCCCAAATGGCTGCAAAGATAGTAGTGCCGGCACCAACTGCTCCAGAACGTTCTGTTGTAATTTCTCAATAAATTCGGGTAACAATCACCGGATTTTCCAAAACCTCCAATTTTACAATTATTTAATTCGACAAATGTGCCGATAAAATATTTCGAACTGTGCGGTTAGGAATATCCCATTTTCTATGCCGCCAGTTTAAATTCAAGATCCCCGTTTTCAAACCACCTTTTATATTCTTGATTTCTTTTAAGGGCTGTCACTGATGCAAGGGCTACGGAACCAGGTTTCGACCAGCTCGTTCCATTATGCTTCTGACGGTTTGACACAACAAGGTCATTCATTTTCTCACCAATGTTGCTCGAATTGCGGAGACCAAACGGTTTCCGATAAGATCGTTATTGAAAATAAAGGCCATCAAAAAACATAGAACAGCTTTTATCCCGTACGTGTTCAATGTGTAGCTTTCGCCTCCTTTGGAAACGTGAACAACAGTATTATGA
>JAYEMY010000060.1:0-4702 GCA_034718455.1 Thermodesulfobacteriota bacterium | reverse complement strand
CAAGACTTCTGATCTGTTCGTAATCAACATCTATTTCCTTTAATTTTGGCATCCTTATCTCCTGCACTTTTTTCCCCACGAGTGTCCGCAGAAAAAACGTTATATATTGAATCAGATAGAGAATATAACTCACTCGTTTATTTTGTTTTAAACGTAAACCTATAAGGTGTTGCAGGATTTCCATCTTTATCTTTGAAATTCTTAAAATTTACTGTGTTTATCCAAAAAACGTATTCCTTGTTTGCCTCCAACTGCACAGACAATACATTCGTTATATTATTTTCTGTATAATATGGCTTACCAGTTATCTTAGGAAACTTATCCTTCTCCTCATCAACCCACGACCAACTTCCATCCATCATTTGCCTATTAAATGTTACAGATATTTTTTTTAATGATGGGTCAACGTTTTGATCCTCATTTTGTGGGGTTGTACTAATAACCCTTGGTAAGTCATTTATTTTCAAGGAAGATGGTTCAGGTGATGGTGTTAGGATTCCTGGCAACAAATACAAAGTTAAACCTGATAAGAGTAAAATGGTTCCTAAAACCCCGGCGTACTTTCGTTGGACTCTATCTGTTATAATTTTTGCAGCAAATTGTCCTCCAATAGCAAGAAATAAAAAGAAAATTCCAGCTACAACTAAGATTGTCGATAAAGGGGTGTTAGTCAGTTTTGTTATGAAATCAATCATTTCGTGTTGCCTTACCTTTCTTTAGGTAAAGTTGTGCAAATTATTCTATGATTTCTAGATAACTCCACGGCTTGAGAAAATTTTTATGCCTCCAAGCCGCAACGAGCTCTCTGCTCTGAGATCCGCCGTTGGGTCCTGATCCCTCCCAACTTACTTGATATACTCTATATATCAGGGAAAAAGACTTGAAAGGGGGACGGAAAGGGGGACATTCGTGCAGAACGTGCATAACGTGCCTACAGCAGAACACCTGAATATTAATAACCAGTTTTTATACCTGGTTTGATATAATCCTTTACCTTGGGACTTTTCCCGGATGATATTGATCGGGTAACACATGAATTCGTGACTCCAAGATACCGAGCAACATCTGCTCCGGAGTACCCCAACTCACGAACTGCAATCCAGGACACTATCCTTCTGGCCTCCACAATTTCACGCCTTCGACTGCCTGAGCACAGCTCACCAAGACTTATGCCGTGCCTTTTGCAGACTCTTCCTGCTAATATGACGATATCGACCTGACGTCCTGAAAGCCGCAGGTTCTTTTTAACCAGATCGTCAAGGTTAGATGTAACTTCCTGCACAAATTCACTGTCACCCAGTATCCGTGTATCTGAAGCCTGTTTTTCTCCCCGCCCTCTGAGCGCAAGAACCGCCGACCAACCTCCTAAACTCCTGATCAAACCACCACCAACCAATTCAGGCCTTCGGCCTTGAGATATTCCCTCTTCCACATACCGCAGATAGTTCTTTTGTGCCTGACGGCCACTGCCAAAACAAGACAATACATATTCACAATCTTGCCACTTTCTGTCAACCTTGCCCACAAGCGCTGAATGGCCTGACCAACGACAGCGATTCAGGTCCTTCATATCTTTGACAATTCCCGATCGTAGTAAGTTTAGATGAATATATCTGACCAATTCCTTTAAATACCTATCCTCCTGGCATACAATAGACTTGTACCGGTTCTGAAATAGATGCCCGCTCCTTTTATGGCGTTTGTTAAAGTTTACTGCATATCCAGTAAGAATCTTCCGCATACTTGATGATAACGGCCAATTCTTAGTCTTGCACAATAAATGAAAATGATTCGGCATCAACGCCCAAGCGTAGATATCCATCCCGCCTTTTTCAACAACTCCAGCCAAACGATCAATAAAGTCGCTTCGATCCTTGTCGTTCAAAAAGATATTCTTTCTCTCTATGCCCCTACCTATCACATGATGCAAAACTCCGGGGGCGTCTAATCTTGCTAACCTCGGCATAACTCATTCAATATCATACATCAGCTAACCCGTCAAGCACGTTCTGCACGAACGTCCCCCTTATTCCAAATGAAATTATCCTAAAACAAATGCCTATACCTGCTACAAAAACTCGAAAAACTGGTGCGGTTTAGCATCCCCGGCATGACATTGTTAGCAGCCTCAGTGAATTCAATCAGCACTTTAATTAGCCAATATCAATCAATCTGTTGATGCTGGATGATTTATTGCCAAATCGTGGCTTTCATCCGACCACCATTCTAAATAATCTTCTGCCGCTTTTTTTCCTGAAGCTACTAATTCCTTTTTTCGATTATCACTCACACCAAAATCTGTTGTACCAACACCAAGCGTATCTATATATACTGTCCGGTGCCAATCATCCTCATGAAGATGCTGGCTGTCCTGTACGGCAAGTACCGTCTTGATTAACTGAATAGTATAATCAAGAAAATGATTGATTTCATTATGCTGGGGTTCCTGGCCATCACGAAATACCCCTATTTCTTTTGCTGAATCAAGACGAAATCCCAAGGTCTCCTTGTTATAAATATAAGAGCTACTTTTAGGTAATTTAGTAGATAGAGCTTTATTCTCTTCTTCATAGTATTTTGGTACTCTTTTTAAGCTTGTATTCTCAAGATATTTTTCACGATCAAATAGTTTCACAGGGTAATTGTTAATAGCACCACCATCAACAATAATATCTTTTCGGTCATCCTTCACAGCACGAAAAAATAGGGGTATAGACATTGATCTTCTTACGGCATCTACTACTCTCATTCGTGGAGTATGCTCAGGGGAATAAACCTCACCAAAGTTGGTTGATAAATTAGATGCGTAAACATATAACTTTTTACCGGAGAACTCCTTTAGAGCTTTAAATGTAATATTTGAGCTACCTGTTTTTTTCTTTAATAAATCACCGATCCATTCCCTAAAAAAGTCTCCTTTATACCAACCATACTCATTCTTCAGGCGATTCATGTCACGTAAAGCACCCCAACTGTCATCTTTAAAATCATTGAAATCCACTTTATTCAATACATTAAGGGTTTCCTGATTAGTAAATCCAGCCGCAAACAAAACAGCATTGATTGAACCTGCCGATGTTCCCCCCACTCTATATATATTTTTTAATATTTCCTGTTTTTCTAACACTTTCATTGCACCAACATAAGCGATTCCTTTTATACCACCGCCTTCAAATACCAAATTTCTAAATGGATATGTCATTTTATAGCCTTCCTATAAAATTCTCTGTGTTAAATTGTGTGCTAACGACAAGGTCAGCCGCCGCTAACCGTGCGGGGCACTGAACTACGGAACAGCACCCAACGATATGCGGCAGAGCATTCCAAGTTTAACGGAACGGGTTAGCGGTCTGCTGGGGCGACTGGTTCGCACCGCACGATGCCCCAAAAACCTGAACCAAAAACGCAAAAAACATAGAACCGATTGCAATTATTGAAGACACCGCCAGCCTTGAAAGAACTCTATCATAATTGATGACTTGATTCAAAAATGTGATCTTGGCATCTCTTCATATCCTGCCCCGAAAAAAGCCACAATTCTGGTAACTAAAACCTCGGAACCACCAACTTCACAAAATCGTCTCAAGGGAAAAAGTGTTGCTCCCCTTCCGACGCTGCGAACCTCGGCATAACTCATCCACTATCATACCTCAGCTAACCCGTCAAGCACGTTCTGCACGAACGTCCCCCGCTACGTCCCCCGCTAGGAGGATTGTCGTTGTCAAGGAACTCCGTGGCCTGATTGATTACTTCAATAGTCTCATCATCGACACCAGCCCCTTCCGAGATAGCAAAATCCGAGAGTCTTCGAGCATCCTTGACACTCTTTCTGAATCTCTCCAGTTCATTATCTCCAGTCGTCTCGTCTTTTTTTCCCCAGAATCTACACATCTCTTCCTCCGGGATGATAGGAAATCGCTTTCCAGGGATTGATGAGTAGGTTGATCAGGAACCGCTGAATTGTGGGCCCAAAATCTCCTCAGACTCCGTTTCTCCCAACTCCTATAACATGAAACTCGTGTATCACGATTGGGATCGAGCTGTCAAGAGATCTGAGCTGAGTTAAGGAAAAAAGGGCTTCAGCCGACCGCTTTCAGCACAGATTATCCCGTTTGGCTGCTTTGGCACCTTTTTCAGTGAAAGTTTTGGTTGGTTCTTCGTATCCAGGCCAGCTATCATCAAATTCCTCATAGACTACCGGCCCATGATCCGGCTTTGGCTTTTTGTATCGAGACCCCACATCCCGCCTCCAAAGACCAAGGTGCTCAAGTATCTGACGAATTACGTCAGGGTCCTGGATCAGGCTGATAATCCGCAATCCCCGTCCGCCTCGCCTGAGTTCGCGATGACGGGCAGGTCAGAGCCGCATTGCAGGCAGGTCAGGGGATCAACCTCCCAGACCTTTTTGATAAGCTCCCTCCATGTCTTTGACGGCACATGCGGCGGATCATACATTTGATGATGGTAACAAAACTACTAGCTGAAGGCACGGGCATCATCGTGAGGTGGTGTCTGAAGGAAGCCGGTGTGCAAATCTGTGAGCCGACCTGTCTGCGTGCAACGCACAGGCAGGGGGACAGAAACGTCATATAAGGCCCAGGGTTAAAGGAGACCTGCCTGCCTGCCGGCAGGCAGGTAGGGTAAATTCTGCGGTTGTGCAGCGGAGTTTACCCTGTTGAATAGGGTTCCCTTCGGGAAATTC
>JAYEMY010000059.1:0-4711 GCA_034718455.1 Thermodesulfobacteriota bacterium | reverse complement strand
TCTAAAAAAGACGCCGCGCCAGGGTCCGTTGCTCTCAGATAACGCTGACCTTTTTACCTCGCTTCAGGAAATGGCCAACGACCTTGACAAATTGTTTCTCGCTCATGATTTGGTCCGGCAATCTCTCGTCTATGCCCGCTATCACGCGCGGCTGTGGGAGGAGAGCGAGGTGCGAACATGACATGGACGCTGCATAGATGGGTCTGGCGACTCGAAGCACCGCTTTTCATCGGCATGCCTCCGGCAGGGACATTGAATCGTTGCCGTCTTTACATACCGGCTCGGGCGTTTCATGGTGCTGTGACCGCTGAAATAGCCCGATCAAGAAACGGTGACAGCTTTCCTGACTACGGCAAACTCGGATGGGAAATCGGGCTCAACTGTCGTTTCACCTATCTCTACCCAGCCGAGAAAATTGGTGACAACTACGTGGTCTGGCTGCCTAAGTATTTGAAAGACAAAGGATTGTGTTGGTCCTCTCCGAACAGCAGGGAAGACCCGTCGGAGGACTGTACCTTCCGGCATCGTCTCCTCAACTCCCGGTCAGGCACGGCAATTGAACCTGCAACTGACTCGTCGTCTGAAGGCACACTGAGAGAGACAGAATGTATCAACCCCTGGTGGCGTGATTCATCCTGCTGTCAGGCAAAACCGAATCCGGTGTTTCTTTTGGGATATGTGTTTCTGAGAAACAACGGCTTCCGGCGGCAGTTGGAGAATATCGATACCGTGTTTGTTGGAGGTGACACCAGATACGGCCTTGGGAAAACAAGACTGGAGCAGTGGGATGATTTGTCCGCTGACTTGTCCGTCTTCGGGAAGCCTGTCTGTCTGGACAATAATGATCCTGAAATTCACAGTAATTCCGTTTGGGGACATGCACCAGCGGGTGGCGAGTTTCCAATCAATGGAATTCGAGGAATGAAGGAACTTCTTGGAGGCTGGGAGCAGGGCAACCAGCGGAAGGGTTGCCTCACATGGGCTCCCGGTTCATCTTTGGACAGTTCAGTGCTCTGGTTTGTAAACACCTACGGACATTGGATACGGCGGTTGCGTACAACAAATGCTGCCGCGAGGATTATGTGACTCTTCCGGCGACAATGGAGTGACAACAGGCAAGGGTTTCACGCTCAACGCTGTGATAATGGAAACGCTATAACCATGTACTCTGAAGACAACCTCATCCAACTATCTGCCCTGTAGCACCTGTTCTTATGCGAGCGGCAGTGTGCTTTGATATCATACAGAGCAGACATGGAGGGAGTAGTGTGGCGCATACGCTCATCGCCTCCGGCTGGACGCCACCGCTGTTGTATGCAAGCCGGTGCGGAAGCTGATGGAAAATCAAAGGAGTGATATCGTTGGCATGATGACTTTAAAGCAGTTCATATCGGGTCTTGATGCAATCCCCGTAATGACATCATGGTATCTGGCGGACATCAGTGAGGCGAAAGGCAGGCAGGATCTTTATAAAAGGCAGTCGCCGCAGAGACTGAATTCACTGAAAGAGCATGCCCTTATTGAGAGTGCGGTGTCGTCAAACCGCATTGAAGGTGTTGAGGTCGATAAAAAGCGCATCGGCACCATCATCTTTGGCAAATCGTTTCTTCACGACCGCTCGGAGGAAGAGGTTCGGGGCTACCGAGAAGCTCTCAATCTCATACATGACAGGGGGGCAAAGTTGTCCCTTACAGAAAATACCTGCAAGAAGCTGCATCGTCTTACACGCGGCGAGATATGGGATGCGGGTAAATACAAAGACAAAGATAGCGACATCATCGAAAAACGCCCGGATGGTACATCCAGCATACGGTTTCAAACCGTTCCAGCCGGCAAAACTTCTTTCGGTATGAAAGAACTGATTGAGTCATGGCATGAATGCATAAGCGAAACAAAGGTTTCTCCGCTAATAGCGTTGGCGGCATTCAATCTGGATTTTTTGTGCATACACCCTTTTCGCGACGGAAACGGCAGGGTGTCCCGGCTGCTGATGCTTCTGCAGTCCTATCATCTGGGAATTGATGTCGGCAAATATATAAGCCTCGAACGTCTTATTGAGCAGAACAAGGAAAGATACTACGAAACATTAAGGCTGAGTTCAGAAGGATGGCATGAAGGCAGACATGACCCGTGGCATTATATCAATTTTGTCTGCTTCATATTCAAGAGCGCTTACAGAGAATTTGAAGAACAATTGGACAGACTCCCTCAACCAAGGGGCGAGAAGACAGCAATGGTTCAAGATGCCGTTAAAAGCTTTCCCAGCGATTTCAGTGTTGCCGATATATTGAGGAAATGTCCCATTGTTGGTATCGATATGATACGCAGGGTGCTCAAAGATCTTCAGGCGCAAGGGGTTATTGAATGCCTTGGCCGTGGCAGAAATGCAAAATGGAACAAAACCAGGAATTAGGTAATAACAATTAATATAGGTAGCAAATTAGGTAACAAGAGGCGACATGTACACCGAAGACGACCTCATCCCTTTATCCGCCTTGCAGCATATCCTTTTTTGCGAGCGGCAGTGCGCTCTGATCCATGTCGAGCAGATGTGGAATGAAAACCTGTTTACTGCTGAGGGAAGGATTATGCATGAACGGGTTGATCAGGCGGGCAGGGAATCCAGGAAAGATGTTCGCATAGAATTTGCTATGCCTTTGCGGTCGCTCAGGCTGGGGTTGGTTGGCAAAGCGGATGTTGTGGAGTTCCATCGAAAGCTGGATTCTCAGAATGCAAAATCGCATGAATGGGTACCGTTCCCAGTGGAATACAAACGCGGCAAGCCAAAGAAAGACAATTGCGACAGGGTGCAGCTTTGTGCTCAGGCCCTGTGCCTGGAAGAAATGCTGGATGTTGAAATCCCGCGTGGGGCGCTTTTCTACGGGAAAACCAGGCGGAGAAAAGACGTTGATTTTGATAACGCATTGAGGCAGGAAACAGAAAGTGCGGCAATCCAATTACACAAACTCATTGAATCACGTCAGACGCCACCACCTGTTTATACGCCCAAGTGCAAAAGCTGTTCGTTCTTTCATGTATGCCTGCCTAAGACCATTGAGAAAAAACATTCTGTAAAACAGTATTTGTCTGGAGCGATTAGCGAATCATGAAAAAGCACCTGAATACCCTTTTTGTGACTACACAGGGCGCCTATCTATCCAAAGAAGGAGAAACTGTTGTAGTCAAGGTAGAAAAAGAGATCCGCCTGCGCATCCCGATCCATACCATCGGAGGGATAGTCTGCTTTGGAAATGTAATGTGCAGCCCGTTTTTGATGGGGTTTTGTGCTAAACGTGATGTCGCAATCAGTTTTCTGACAGAATATGGACGTTTTCTCGCAAGGGTTCAGGGGCCTGTCTCGGGTAATGTCTTGTTGCGGAGGGAACAATACCGCCGTGCTGATGACATGAACGCTTCTGCTGAAATGGCCAAAGCAGTATTAACAGGAAAACTGGCCAACTGCCGGACTGTTCTCGGGCGGGCGCTGAGAGACCACTCCGACAAATTGAATGTTGACGAGGTTCGTGAGGCGTCTCAGCGAATTAACAGTTCTCTACAGCACATCCAATCAGATTTACCCTTGAATGTTCTGAGAGGCTTTGAGGGAGAAGCGGCCCATACTTATTTCAGTGTCTTTGATCATTTAATCACGTCTCAGAAAGAAGACTTTATTTTCCGGCAGCGGAATCGGCGTCCGCCATTGGACAAAGTGAATTGCCTCTTGTCGTTTTTGTACACCATTGTGTTGCACGATGTGCGATCAGCTCTTGAATCAGTGGGACTGGATCCTGCTGTTGGTTTTTTACACAGAGATCGTCCTGGCCGACCAGGACTGGCCCTTGATATGATGGAAGAGTTCCGTCCTTTTTTGGCCGACCGTTTGACGCTTTCATTGATAAACCTTAACCAGGTCCAGACAAAAGGATTCAAAAAAATGGAATCCGGGGCCGTATTGATGGACGATGAGACGAGAAAGGCCGTGCTGGTTGCCTATCAAAAAAGAAAGCAAGATGAGATAATCCATCCTTTTCTTGAAGAGAAAGTCCCAATCGGACTGCTGTTCCATATGCAGGCCCTGTTGCTGGCTCGCTGTTTGCGCGGCGACCTTGACGGTTATCCAACGTTTATCTGGAAATAGGATTTTGAACCATGTTTGTTCTCGTAACCTATGATGTTTCAACAATTGATTCAGGAGGACCACGCCGTTTGCGCAGAGTTGCAAAGGCATGCACAAACTTTGGACAAAGGGTTCAATATTCTGTTTTTGAGTGCATTGTTGATCCTGCACAGTGGACATTTTTACGGCAGAGCTTGATTGATGAGATTGATCCTGAAGCGGACAGTCTCCGGTTTTACTTTCTTGGCTCCAATTGGAAGCACCGTGTAGAACATATAGGAGCCAAGGAATCACTTGATCAGGAGGGGCCTTTGATTGTCTGAAAAGTCGTGTGCGAACCTCAAGCTCACATACTGACAATGTGTCGTTGTACCTTGACTGGGACGAATTTTGAAACATATATATTCCCAATTGGGTTCGCACCAGGCATAACACCTTGAAAAAAGGAGGTTAGTAAAAATTTTCTTTGCGATGGGATATATCACGGGTTGAAAAATGAGCGGTTCGCAGAAGAAAGAGAATAAGGGCTTTAGATTCAAAGAGTTAGTAGCAGACTGTCGCCCCCCGCGCGGGGGCGTGGATTGAAACTGTTTA
>JAYEMY010000058.1:0-4723 GCA_034718455.1 Thermodesulfobacteriota bacterium | reverse complement strand
TGCAGCAGGAAACTGATTATCAAATATCTCATTATCTACGATTAAGGCAGCGGAATTAGCACCATTGGATATACCAGGGCCATAATTGTTATATATAACATTGTTTCGAATAATGGGCTTTGCAACTGTTTCAAGGGGTGGTCCCATGCCTATCCCCAGACCGGTAGATAGTACGCCGCCCCAGCTTCGATTCCCGGCCAGGATGTTGTTAACAAATTCAGGAGAGCAGCCTCGGATTTCCACCAGGAAAAGATTCAGTCCTGAAGCATATTTCGGCATATTTATAATCGTGAATCCATCTATTCTCATGAGCGCAGTGGTATCTTTGGGAAAACTTACCAAATACCCCGGGGCATCAATCCCTGTTCCGTCAATAATGGTCCTTACCGCCCTTTTAAGCACCTTCTTATTCCCGGGACCATTCACCGGATCATTACCATCAGAGCCGGCAAAGCTGACCAGATTCACCCCTTCCTTCATTTTGATACGCTCGTTATATGTCCCCGGCAGCACATATACCGTGTCCCCAAAACCGGCCGCGTTGATGGCTTCTCCAATAGTGGTGTAATCATCCGGCACCCGGATTTCTTCGGCCATGGCTACATGACAGGCCACCACAGTCAGAATCAGAAATAAAAAACTGATTTTCAGACGCACAATAGACAGAACCCCCTTATTGGATATTTATTTCATAATATATTTTAGGGATTTAGGCAAAAATTTTCGGATTTTTATTCCGCACTTGCATTATTATGTAAAAAACCAGTAAAAGGGAAAGGCAGGAAATAAGACCCAGTACGGCAAATACATCGGCTACTCCTACGTTATCAGTAACATACCCACCCATAGAGGCTGCCAGTGAACCCACGCCCATAATTAATAAGAAATTGACTCCATAACTGAGCCCATGGGCTGACTGCACGGCATACTTGGCTATCAGGGTATTTTGGATAGGCTGCCATGCAAAGAAAAACGGGGCAAAAAGTAAGCTGACGGCAAAAAGCCCCCAGTCCCTGAGCAGCCATATGGCGAAGAACAGAGGGGTGGAAAACAGAAAAACCAATAAGTAGGCATATTCCGCCCTTTTCAGCCTGTCACACAGAATACCTCCCAGCAACTGTCCCACCATGCCCGCCATGGTGACCATGGCAACAAGAGTACCTGCCCTGGCTACATCATCCAATGCAAAATGGATGTTATGTAAAAAGAGCTTTGGGAAATACATCATTGACCCTCTATAACATAATCCATACAGCATTGAGTTAACATAGATTAAAAGAAGGACCAGGGGGGTGGATGAGAGCCATGACTGCCCGGCACTGCACTTATCCCTTTGCTTCCGGGCCGTTATTTCATCTCCCAGCTTTAACTTGATGATCATAATGCCCAGAACAAATCCAAAAACAGCAAATACGATAAAGGCGGAACGCCAACCCCACAGGGCTGCAGCAGCTCCGGAGAGAAGAGGACCCAATGCCAGTCCTACATTACCTCCAGCGCCATGATAGCCCATTGCCCTTCCTCTTTTTTCCACATTTCTGGAGATAAATGAAAGGCCTGCCGGATGATATATAGAAGCAGCTAAACCCAGGAATAACATAGATACAATAAACAGATATATTGAAAACGAGAGGCCTGCCAGCAGGGAGGCCAGAGCACTGGCAAAGATACATATTCCAAGCATTTTTTGGGAGCCGTATTTGTCTGCCAGAATGCCGGAAGGGATCGCTCCTATGCCGAAAAGTCCATAGCACGCAGTCCCTATGACACCCAGTTTAAAATACTCCTTTATCCCCATAAGAGGATCATTAGCTATCAGTACCAATACGGTGGGGAATATCATCATGTAGGCGTGGGTCAACATATGGGCCGATGTTGCTATAAACACCACCTTGTTTTCCCGCCTCTTCTTTTGTAGTTCAACACTATTCATGAAAACCGGCTCAAATCCTTTACGGTAACCGTTCACTGGGTTACAAAGCCCGTTTTACAGTAACCCACTGAACTGTAAGCGTGCTGCAGATGCGAGGCGTACAGGCACGCAGACGTACTCCCTGTACTTCAAGTGCCCGGCAACAAAGCAGGTGCGGTGCCCTGTAAGCGCTTACCTTTCCCTTCGTAAGGTCATAGCAATAACCAATGTAAAAAGCATGCCTGTTAACACCATAATCTTTCCTTCAAATGTAGGACCGGCAGAGGTGCTCCTGATTACCCATAAATACACCAGCGCACCACCATAAAGCATGCCAAGTGTGGTTATGGCGGCATCTACGTCGCCTTCCCCTGCCTTTATCAACTGTCTGAAAGGGCACCCATCAATCAATATAGAGGCAAGGCCTACGAGTGCCATAGCCAAAAAAGTCCACCCATGACTTAAATGGGATGCCGGTTGGGCATTCATCCCCCATCTGAACTGACCCAGAAAGGCATTAAGCACCAAAGCGACGGAAAAAGCAGTGATAACCCCATATAACAGGGTCTTCTCTCTGGCCAGAAAAAAATTGCGTATCCCTCCGGTGATGCACAGTCCTGATCTTTGGGCAAATGCTCCGACAGCAAGCCCTGCCAATAGCGATACATACAAGGGGGCGTGCCATGCCGCAGGCCCTTTCTGGCCCGTCCGGATAAAAGAGGGGCTGATCACCGGGAGAACAAGAAGCAGGACGGCAAATAAAGGAATAATAAAACCATTTATCCGGGGGAGTTCCCTTTTCCGGTCTAAGACAAAACCGCCCTTGATATATTTAACACCCAGCCAGACACCAAATATAAGCCCGAGCGTGGCTGCGACTGCGGTCAGGTCACCAGCGGACAGACGAAGGATCATCTTGATGGGACAGCCGATAAAGACAGCACAACCCGCTATCATAAAAAAGCCCAGGAGAAAATGAATAACAGGCGAGGACCCTCCTTTGACCTGAAACCGCCCGGTCTGTGTGGCAACAAGGAAAGATCCCAGTACAAACCCTGCGAGTTCCGGACGAATGTAGCTCATACGAACATCATTATGGAGTCGCAAGGCCCCGGCGATGTTTTCCATAAAACAGGACACACAAATTCCGGAGTTTACCGGATTGCCCCAATAGGCCAGAAGCACACCGGCAGTGCCCAACACTGCTCCGGCCACGATGGAAACATCAATCATTTCGAGTAATTTCAACTACTCACATCCTCCGGCCAATCTACTCTGGAGATAGTATATATCATCAATAGTCTTTCTGACTTCCTTGTCTTTGGGCCTTAACGTCTTTTCCCGCCCAAACTTCTTTCTGCCTTCAGTGACCAGTTTCTTTATCTTGTCTCCGATGAACAGGGGTGTTCTATCATCCACATAGTCCGGCTCCATCTCCACTGCTTGGCGATAATTATTGATGCTGTCTCCCATATTTCCCTGTTTAAGATACAACTGGGCCATATATACATAGGACAGAGATTTCTCCGGATACTTTTTCATAATTTTTTTCAGTTCAGCCATTGCCTCTGGATAAAGCCCTTGTTCCTTATAGGAAATGACCTTCTGGTAAAGCTTTTTATCCATCTCCATCTGCAAGGCGTAAGAACTCTTTTCCTGCTCGGCCTCTACACCCGAATTCTCCTGCTGCCTTTTCATTATCTCCCGGTCTGCCACCATACCTATGGTTATGATGGTGATGGCTACTATGGCAGCTATGCTTAATCTGTTCAGCCAATCCATTATTCCAGATCATCTATCATGGTATTCCCGCCTCTTTGACAGGAATATCAGTAAAATCAGAAAAATCCAATTTGCCCAAAGTTTCATCCTCATCCTTATCCCAGATCAAATTCCTGATTTTTTTTTCGTCCGTGGTGCCCCACCAGTTACGACGGGCATCCACATCCGATATCTGACCTTCCAGGAGAGAAATGTTATAGTCCTCATTGTCGGATATATTGTTCTCACTAAGCTGGCATCCCTCCATGGCATAAAGTGCGACACCTTTGGCGTTATGCACAATATTGTTGTATCTCACATGAAAGGAGGTCCCTTTTTTTCCAAAAATGCCAAACAATTTATTGTTACTGATCTGATTGTGACTAATTGTGGGATTTGTCCCATTACCGAACAGGATGCCCCCGCCATTGCCTGTTATACGATTATAGAGTATGGCCGCTATGCATCTTGTTTGGAATTGTTTCACATTTTTTTGTCCGATAGCTACACCATTATCATGGAAATAGCAGTTAGCCACGGTAACCTGGCCTCCATGGCAGTGGACGCCGGTATTTGCATAACTGATCTCACAAAATTCTATGATATTATCACGAGTGTCCAGGAAATTGATTGCTCCCCAGGCTGCCGGACAGGGAAATCGTTCAGCAGATGTAAAGACAATCATCTTGTCCCTGGTCCCCTGGGCAAACATTTTGCCTCTGATGATCAATTCCGCCCGGGGGAAATGATTGTCTTTGCTCTCATAGAGCTTGGCAGGGCTGTTTTCCTCAATTTTTGCGAATTCAATAACAGTCCCGGGCATTACAATCAGTGTTGCACCTTTAGCTATCTCTACATCACCTTTTATAATTACCTCTTTCTCCCAGATGGAATCATGCTTAATTACGCCCTTTTCTATGATAAGAGGCTTTCCTGAGGCAGGACTAATTAAGCAAACAGATAAGGCAATTCCCAAAAGGGATAATACGACATTTTTTCTGAGAACCAAACAAAGTGCAAATCTCTTCAACCTGGGGCCTCTATTCTTAG
>JAYEMY010000057.1:0-17224 GCA_034718455.1 Thermodesulfobacteriota bacterium | reverse complement strand
GACTTTATCTTTACCCCAAGGTCTCCTACAAAGCAGGATTGGTTTTGTACCATGCCGCCGCCCGTCTACGCGCCCATGAGTTTAATTACATTAGTCTGGAATCCGTATTAAGCGATGCAGGTGTGATCTCGCAAATCCCCATGCACTGGATTACGCTTATGTCTTCCGGTCGCAGTAATATTATTAATTGCAGCGATTGGGGGCATATAGAATTCATTCACACAAAAAATTCACCTGCTGCTCTCGCATGTAAACTCACATACGACTCTCATTGTCACCTGTGGCGCGCATCGGTTGCCCAGGCCATCAAAGACATGAAACGAACCAGACGAAACACTGATTTAATTGACTGGGACTTTGCCCACTAAATTAGCGCCTTTCGGGCGGACTTCCCTTACAGGATGAACAGGATTGTCAGGATAAAAAATATTAAGAAATTCTGTTCATCCTGTCAAAAAATGGAAATTCCTATACTACATGAGTTTCGGCTAAAAGGAATATTTGACCAAAAGATATTGGATTACCATGTCTCTATCTGCGAGAAAGAAACGCATACAAGCAGATATAGTCTAATATGTTCTGGTCATTTCGTTACGATAGCCGAAAGTAATGTACTATGAACTTATTTGACCAACTGGTTTCTCAGGCCATGAAAAACCAGGGCGAGCTTGCGCCATTACGGGTAGTTATTGAAAAAGAACTTCTGCATCACGATATACTCCGTGAAATGAGTGGTGCGGGCTTGTTGGACAGTCTTACCTTCATTGGTGGAACCTGCTTACGTTCCTGTTATGGATCTAACCGTCTGAGTGAAGATTTGGACTTTACCGGCGGTCATGATTTTAAACCCGCAATGCTGAGTGATTTGAGCAGCGTGCTTATCAGCCGTTTACACAAAAAATATGGGCTACATGTTACTGTAAGCGAACCAACACGGGAAATCGGTAATGTGAATACCTGGAAACTGAAAGTAACCACCAGACCGGAACAGAAAAATCTGCCTCTTCAGAGGATTAATATTGATATTTGCGCTATCCCAAGTTATGACAGCCGTCCTGTTTTACTGCGTAATCATTACAATATTGATATGGGAACGTCCGGCTTAATTATCCGGGCGCAAAGCCAGCAGGAAATATTAGCTGATAAAATTGTCGCCCTGGCTTTAAGGCCTAACCGGATTAAAAATCGTGACTTGTGGGATATTAGCTGGCTCAAACAACACAACATTGACGTACCATTGGGCTTGGTGGCCAGAAAAATTAGAGATCATCAATGTGATATTGGTAAATTTATAGCATTACTTGATGAACGAAAACAAACCCTACTTAACGCACCAGATGCAAACTCAAACTTTATTTGGGAAATGAGACGTTTTCTACCCCCACAGGTTGTGTCCGGCACAATTGAGAATGAAGTATTCTGGAAGTATTTAACCGATCTTATCTGTACTGAATGTGATCATGTAATTCACAAGCTGACGAAAACATGATGAAACAACATGAGCGGCAATGCGAGGCTATGGACAATGTCGAGCTATCATTCCGGGAAAAAACCGGATGACTTCAGGTTTGACCAGGAGGTTCAGAGTCTGTATGATAAAGTACGGTTGGATAAGTTATTTGAAAAATTGAAGGAAGAGACCCGGCAACTCCCTGTGCTTCGGGGCGGAAGGATAACTACTAAAGGTTAAGGCAGTTGTTTATCCAAGTGAATAATTACCTCTCAGGTTATCTATGAGCAAACTGAAGGCAGAGAAACTGGTAAAGCGTTTTCGTGGCCGACCGGCGGTCAATGGCGTAAGCCTTGAGTTATCAGACCATAGCATAGTAGGTCTGCTGGGTCCAAATGGTGCCGGCAAGACTACTATATTCTATATGATCGCCGGTCTCATCAGACCTGACGAAGGGAAAGTTTTGCTTGAAGGGAAAGATATAACCAATTTGCCTATGCACAAACGGGCTCATAAAGGCATAACCTATCTACCTCAGGAGCCCTCGGTATTCAGGAAACTGTCAGTTGCTGATAACATCCGCCTTGTATTGGAAACAAAGGGGCTTTCTCGCCAGGAAATAGAGAGTAAGACCCTTGAACTCTTAGATGACATGGGACTCTCCGCCCTCGCGGATCAACAGGCACAGGTGCTTTCGGGAGGAGAACGGAGACGTGTAGAAGTTATGCGGGCACTTGCTACCGATCCCTCGTTTATTCTGCTTGACGAACCCTTTGCAGGTGTTGATCCCTTAGCAGTCTCCGACCTGCAAAAGATAATACGGGACCTTAAGGCCAGGGGAATAGGAGTCTTCATTTCAGACCACAACGTTCGCGAAACCTTGACTGTATGTGATTGGGCCTATATTGTTAATTTAGGAGTTATTAACGAAGAGGGTACTCCTGAACACATCGCATCAAGCGATCTGGCACGGAGAATATATTTGGGAGAAAACTTTAAACTGTAAGCTTATCTAATTTCCTATGGCCTTAGAACTTCGACAACAACTTAAGCTGACACAGCAACTGGTAATGACCCCTCAGTTGCAGCAAGCTATTAAACTGCTTCAGCTCTCCCAAGTTGAACTAATCGAAACGATTGACAAGGAATTAGAAATTAATCCGGTCTTGGAGGAATCTGAATCTGAATCGGAAGCTGTTTCATCCTTAAATGATAAGGATCGCAGCAACTCTCTACAAGAAGAACCAGACTCGTATGAAACCCAACCTCCAACTTTGGCATCCTCTGAACTTGAAAAAATTCCATGGGAAGACAATGCAATCCAAGATATAAACTGGAAAGATTTTTGGGACGAAGACAACAGATCCTCACTTCCTGCATATTCCTTTGAAAAAAAGGAAACCCAAAACTATGACAATCTCTTCACTCACACCACGGATCTGAGTGAACATCTGACGTGGCAGCTTCAGATGGCACACTTCAGTGATATAGAGCGTCAAAATGCCTGTCTCATTATCGGCAATCTTGACAGAAACGGCTATCTCAAGACTACAATTGAGGAAATAGCTGAAGAAGTGGGATGTGCTCCGCAACAAGTAGAGGATGTGCTAAAAAAAATTCAGCTCTTCGACCCTGTTGGTGTGGCAGCCAGGGATCTTAAAGAATGCTTATTGGTCCAGATAAATTATCTGGGCATCAATGACCCGCTGGTCTTGGAATTGGTAAGTGAGCACCTTAACTATATTGAACGACACAATTATCAAGCTATGGTCAAGGCTACCGAGCAGTCATTGGAGAAAATAGCCCGGGCAATTGAGATAATAACCAACCTGGAACCTTGTCCCGGGCGACCATTCAGCAGTGAGGAGATCCAATACATTGTTCCTGACATTTATGTTTATAAAGCAGACGATGAGTATGTAGTTTCCTTGAATGAGGATGGCATGCCAAGACTGAGAATAAGCTCTTTCTACCGCGATGCCATTAAAAACGGAATTGCTTCTTCCTCTGCCAAAGACTTCATCCAGGGCAAACTCAAGTCTGCCCTGTGGCTGATTCGCAGCATCCAACAGCGGCAAAAGACGATCTACAGAGTCACAAAGAGTATTGTAAAGTTCCAGGGGGAATTCCTGGACAAAGGAATAACCTATCTCAAGCCTTTAATACTCAGAACCGTGGCAGATGACATCGAGATGCACGAATCCACCATAAGCAGAGTAACCACAAATAAATATGTCCACACACCACAGGGTATTTTTGAGCTCAAGTTCTTTTTCAGCGCGAGTCTAAGCCGGGATAACGGCTCTGATGTGGCATCTTATAGCGTAAAAGAACAGATTCGTCAGATGATCCAGGCAGAGGATCCAACTCAACCATACAGTGATAAGCAGATTGCGGAAATAGTGGCCAAGGATCATATACGTATTGCAAGACGAACTGTGGCAAAGTACAGAGATTTGATGGGTATTCTGCCCTCCAGTCGCCGTAAGCGACCGGCAATAAATTGTAATTTAAAAGAAACTTAGCGATTAGCTAAATCCCCATTTGGAGGTATTATATGCAAATCAATGTGACATTTAGGCGCCTAGATCCTTCGGATGTACTGCGCGAATACGCTGAAAACAGACTCCAAAAACTCAAGAAACATGCCGATGGTCCCATGGATGTAAATGTCGTTTTGTCAGTGGAGAAATTCAGGCAGACAGCAGAGGTCGTGCTTTCAGGAGATGGCATAAGGGCAGCAGCCAAGGAAGAACAGAATGAAATGCGGGCGGCTATAGATCTGGTATCCGACAAAATCTATAAGCAGTTAAGGCGATATAAAGAAAAAATTCGCAGCAAGAGAGGATCCGGCTCGATGCCCGAGCCGGCCCTTTCAGACATCTCACCGTCTCCTGAAACAGGAAAAGAGGACTTGGGTATAATCAGTACAAAAAAAATGGATGCCAAACCCATGGTTGTTGAGGAAGCAGCGGCTCAGTTCCAGTCACTTAATCAAAACTTCATGATGTTCACCAATGCTGAGACCAACACAATAAACGTCCTTTACTGGCGCATGGATGGGACCTTGGGGTTAGTCGAACCATAATGACTGTGAAGATACTCGATTTTCTTTGCAACAGAGGTATCATCCCCGATCTTAATACCAAATCCAAAGAAGAGGCACTGGCCGGCTTGGCTAAAAGGGTAGCAGAAATAGAGCCCGCCTTGGACCAGGATGCTGTATTATCTGTCCTCAATGAGCGTGAACAACTGGGCAGTACAGGTATTGGGGGTGGAGTGGCAATTCCACACGGGAAACTCCCCGAACTGGGCCATATGCTCATATTAGTCGGCCGGAGCCCATGGGGTATCCCTTTTGATGCAATGGATAACCGTCCGGTTCACATATTGTTTCTTTTGCTTGCACCTGACAACTCGGCAGCCCCGTATCTCAAACTATTAGCCCAGGTTTCAAGGGTGTTAAAGACCCAGGAAGTGCACCAGCGAATTATGGAAGCGCCGGATGCACGTTCCATTCAAAAAGTAATAGAAGAAATAGACGGTCAGGTCTAAGACCCACAGCGTTTTACACAAAGAACGAGAAGTGACTGACAAATCCCTACAATCCCCGTTTCAAAAAGATGAGCCTGGGGTAATTTCAGCACCTGATGATCCGGTCAAACTGGTTCAAACGGTAGTCATAACCGGCATGTCCGGATCCGGTAAGAGTACTGTACTCAAAGCCTTTGAAGACATGGGCTATTACTGTGTGGACAATCTTCCGATAGCTCTCTTGCCGGAGTTTCTCTCCCTTACTGAAAATGTTTCCACAATGCCCACCAGTGTGGCCCTTGTGATGGATGTGCGAGAAAAGAGTTTCCTCGATCAATACCAGTCTATCTTTACACAGATTAAAGAGGAAGGATTTCACCTCGAAATCCTGTTTCTCGATGCAAAGGATGAGGTATTAGTGCGGAGATTCAGCCAAACCCGCCGCCGGCATCCCTTGAAGCCCAGGGGCAGTATCCTTGAAGGAATACATGTTGAGAGGGAACATCTGATGGGGCTAAGGGAATGTGCCGACAAATTATTTGATACCTCAGATTTCAATGTTCATCAGCTAAGGCAGGGTATTGTCAGGCTTTACTCCCCCAGAAAGCGTCTGGATCAACTCGTGATACACATACTGTCATTCGGCTTTAAGTACGGGGTCCCTGCCGATGCCAACCTGGTCCTGGATGTCAGGTTTTTGCAAAATCCATACTTCGAGCCGGAGCTGCGCCCTTTAAGCGGCTGTGACCATGAAGTCCGAACCTATGTCTTGGAAAAAAAAGATACCATTGAATTTCTTAAACACGCCGAAGGCCTTTTGAAATTCCTTGTCCCGGAATACAGAAATGAAGGTAAATCTTATCTTGTGATTGCCGTAGGATGCACAGGAGGTCGACACAGGAGTGTTGCCATTGTAGAGCATCTAAAAGAACTATTTACAGGGGCTGATGAGGAGGTTATCGTCACACACAGAGACCTGGAACTGGAGGGATAAATACATGGTAGGTGTGGTTGTGACATCCCACGGCCGTCTTGCTGATGAGCTGTTATTAACGACGGTTTTTATTGTGGGCAAGGCCGAACAGATGGTCGCCCTTTCTGTAGATCCGTCAAGGCCTATAGATAAATTACAGTCCGATATCCGCAAGGCTATTAAGAAAGTAGATACGGGTGACGGTGTACTGATACTTACAGACATGTTCGGTGGGACTCCGGCCAACATGACCCTTACCTTCCTGGAGGACAACAAGGTCGAGGTCATAACAGGGGTAAATCTTCCTATGTTGATCAAATTGTGCCAGTGCAGGAATAAGGATCAGACCCTGCATGAAGTGGCAGACGAAGTAGTAGATTATAGTAGAAAAAGCATCAATCAGGCTACAGCAATTCTGAAAAAGTAACCAATGGTTTTATCTTCGTTTGGGCCATTCGGACTAACGTTTTAACATCGTATTGGCCGAAACAATAATCAAGGTCCAATCACTATAATTAATCCTGAATATCAACTGCTAGGAGGTTTAAACATGACTATTAAGGTCGGCATCAACGGTTTCGGACGCATCGGAAGGAGCATTTTTAGAGCTTCTAAACAATATAAAGAATTTGAAGCCATTGAAATTGAGGCCATAAATGACCTGACAAGCACCCATACGCTGGCTCACATGTTAAAGTATGATTCTGTAATGAGAACATTCCCCCTCGAGGTGCAGGGCACAGATCAGGGAATAGTTGTGGACGGCAAAGATATAAGGATTACCGCCATCAAGGAACCATCCCAGTTGCCATGGCAGGAAATGGGTGTGGAATACGTAATCGAAGCTACCGGACGGTTTAGTGACGCGGATCTTGCACGCGGGCATCTGGAGGCCGGAGCACAAAAAGTCGTAATTACTGCCCCTGCAAAGCATGAGGACGTCACGATTGTGATGGGGGTTAATGAAGACGACTATGATCCAGCCAGTCACCACATCATATCCAACGCCTCCTGTACCACCAACTGTCTCGCCCCTATGACCAAAGTAATACTGGACAGATTTGGTATAGTTTCCGGGCTGATTACCACTGTACACGCCTACACAAACGATCAGAGATTGCTTGATTTTCCCCACAGCGATCTCAGACGTGCCAGGGCCGCTGCCGTCAACATGATACCCACCAAGACCGGTGCCGCAGCCGCAGTGAGCAAAGTCATTCCTGAGCTTGCAGGCAAATTTGACGGCCTGGCAGTCCGTGTGCCTATCCCTGACGTCTCTATAGTGGATCTTGTGGCCCAGGTGGAAAAACGTGCCACAGCAGCCGAAATAAACGGGGCCATTAAGGCGGCTACCAACCGCTTCCTTGGATACACAGACGAGCCCCTGGTCTCCACGGACTTCATGGGAGACCCAAGGTCCTCTATCGTTGATGGCGGGTGTACCAAAGTTATCGGGGATAAGTTGATCAAGGTCATGTCATGGTATGACAATGAATGGGGGTACTCCAACAGGGTATTGGATCTGATCCTTCACATGAACGCTTACAAGGCCCTTTAATGGCACCTAATGAGCGATTAGCTGTTAGCCGTTAGGATTTAGCTTTGGAAAATGGTTTATCACGGATTAGTATAGCAAAACTTGCTATAATATTAAACTAATAGCTAACCGCTAAAGGCTAATCGCTCAATTTAGGTGGCAGAAACATGATAGCATCAGAAGCTCTCCGTGTAAATCTCGAGGCCACAGCCGTCCGGGAAGTAAAGTATGACTCCCGTTACCAGGTCCTTCGGGATGCAGTCAAGGATTATCAGGGCATAATTAAGGCTGTTGACAGCCTCCTCTTTGAGCTGCACCATCCATTTCGCAACTGGGAAATCATAGTTGGAGATCTGAGGTCATTTGCCCTCAAGAATCTTGCTACTTACAGCCGTTCGTCTCAGGGATCTGAAGCCATCAGAGTACTTTTGGACACCTTCTCTGATGTCATCTCCAAGGCCCCTGGAAATGACCAGAAGACCGAAGCCGTAAACGGACTTCTGGCCTTTCTGGAAAAGATCATTCAAAAAGTAGATACTGAAAAGCTTCTGACAATACTGCCTGATATTGAACATACCTTTCACAGGCTTAAAGAATCCAATGCGCATGTGATTAAGTCTGTTGCCAAGAGCTATCACACTGTATCACACCTGATACAGAATCTTTCCAACCGCCTGGAGGGACAAGAAGCCTCTCCGGGGTTGTGGGATGAAGCTGGCAGACTTCTTATTGAAGTTCAGAAAGCTACCTCTCTGTATTGGCTTGAGCAAGAAGACCCTGTTAACTGGCTAAACAGCGCTATTGAACAGTTCTCCATGGAACCGGCCTCTGAAGACCTGAAAAATACGCTGGGATTTATCGAGCCGGTTTCGCATAAGCAGCTCAAATCCTCTCTGGAAAATTTGAGAATCGAAAGGAAAGCACCTCTCAAGAAAAAAGAAGTCCTAGAGCTGGCCAGGCGCCCAGGCTATCTGGATATAGTGGATCAGTACAGAAAGATTGTCCAGGACCTGGGCCGTCTGTCGTGTCAAATTCCGCCCGTATCATCAAAAAAGCAGGCTTCCCGCAATCAAGATGCCGAATTATACCTTCTTCTGCCATTCCATCTTATTGAAATAGAAGGCTTGTCCACGATACACGAGGAAATCCTTCGGCAGATCAACCGCAGCCTTTTGTATCTTATACGTACTGCAGACCTGGAGCAGCTTCAAAAAATCCTTTCCAAAAGCTTTGCGCTGCTAAAGCAGCAGGTAGGCAATTTCCCAAGGACTGCACTTCAGTGCATCGAGGCCCTTGGTTCAGAAGTAGTCCGCAGGGACGACACAAGGCTTATAGAACTTTTTCTTAATCAGGTAGTCCAGTTTGGCTTCCAACCACCGGGGATTAAGGGCGTAGATGCCGAGTGGCATATTCTGAGCGATCCTGCTCATCTGCAGAATATTCGTGTTTGGCTGAAGTTTGCAGAACAAAGAACCAGTGTCTGCGGTACCCTGTTGTCAGCTCTTATAATAAATCTTAAACTGGCAGGCACATGTATCAGGGATACAGACCTGTTTCAGAAAGACGTCAGCAGATTATTGAACTGTGACATAGAGCCGACTTACAATCTGGCCAAACAGTTGGCCAAGATCCTGCCGGTTTACTTCAATGAAATAGGAGCAGAGGGCCTCCTGAGGGATGTGTCAACAGAGCTTGATGAGATATCCCACCGCAAGGATATGCTTATTCATTTCCTGAGAAAACAGAGCCATGTTGAGAGCAACAACCGCATTGTTGATTTTATTGAAGCCATTCTGTGTTTTTGGTTCAGCAGGCAAAAGGAAGGACTTACCCCCTTCCTGCCCCCTGAAATTCTGAAGCAGGTCCCTGACAATGGCCCTCACGTGGATCATGTCCACAGACTCATACAACATCTGGCAGATGTGCTGGATCTCAAACGACTTCCCCATAGTATAGATAGTCTGCCGAATTTGGAACAGGATCGCCTCTCTCAAATTTTGGGTCAAGTCCCTGATATCCCACATCAAGAGAGAAGACGTGTTGAACTTCTTATCCGGATGTACAGGCTTGAGGTCCATAAGTACAAGCTCGGCACTCAGGAAATCCGCCATCACCTGGAAGAAGCCAAGAATTTGGGTTTTGAGGGACTGGACAAGGTGCTTGAAATCCTGGATATAGACGATGATCCCGAGCGGTGTCTTGAGGTAATCCTGGACCAGCTTGATGTCCTTAAGGGTATTATTCTCAGTAAGGAGCAGTTTGAAATCAGGGAGGACATATACCACAAGCGGCATATAACAGTGGATATCCCTTCAATGTATGGCCGTTACCATGAGCGCAAGTTTGACGCCCTCAGCCTCAGTTTCCGTCTGGAGAATCTAGCCAATATTCATTTCGAACAACTGATAGCTGAGATAGATTCAACCTTTATCTCAAGGTCTATCTTTGCGCGCATCCTGAGGTACCTCCGCCTCTTCTGGAGGGCCGTACAGTTAGACGGAGTGTATTCCAGGAAATTCGCAACTTATCTCGGATTGCTGGAAAAATCCCTCGATGTCCGGCGGTTCGCCTTTTCCCAGTACTTGGACGTAGTGAGAGGACTGTCCGAAGGTGTTAAGGATATTATCCATGTCTATTATATAAGCCCCCATCAGGACAATATCTCTCTTATTATTCGCCAGTTGGGCAAACACAACCTTCTTCCAAAATACAAGACTGCTATAAAAGAGGCTGAAAATGAGACCCAACTGATTCATCAGATAACAGAATGGTTCCTGAGAGACCTTATCTCCGGCACCTTTGGTCTTCAATATCTGGACAACTTCATAGCTAGGGTATACCAAGTGCTTGGAGAGCAAAAAGAGAGACTGGATCACAAAGACCTTGACTTACTATTGAGCTATGATCCGAATCAAATATTGTGTACCATACACAGCCCGCAAGAACAGACAAAGAACCTCATACACCTTGGTAACAAGGGCTTTAACCTGGTGCTCCTGGCACAGCAGGGCATGCCGGTTCCACCAGGAGTAATAGTCACAACCGAGGTCTTCAGGTGTTACCCGATTATCCGGAAACTGCCCAGTGTATACAGAGAATTCAGATTACAGCTTCAGAAAGCCATTAGGGAGATAGAGCATCAAACCGGGCGCAGGTTTGGCGATCCGTCAAATCCCTTGCTTTTATCGGTTAGAAGTGGAGCGGCCATTTCCATGCCGGGGATGATGTCAACAATCATAAATGTGGGCAGTAATCTTGAAATTATAGAAGGCCTGGCTAAAAAAACCGGTAATGCCTGGTTTGCTTGGGACAACTACCGCAGGTTTGTCCAATCATGGGCCATGGCCTTTGATCTGGACCGTGAGATGTTCACCGAGCTTATTAGTAATCACAAGCGCCGGTATGGAGTAAAGCAGAAAAGGGAATTTACCGGAGACCAGATGAAAGAGTTGGCTATGGCTTACCGTCAAGCTACGCTGGACCACGGTCTGGAGCTGGAAGTTGATCCTTTTGAGCAACTCTTTGTGGCCATTCGACTGATTCTTACATCCTGGGAGTCTGAAAAAGCAAAGAACTATAGGGAAATAATGGAGATGTCAGATTACTGGGGCACGGCTGTGATACTGCAGGCCATGGCCTATGGAAACCTTGCTGCGACATCCGGTACCGGCGTAGCCTTTACGCCAATACATACTGACCATATAGACAATATCAGTCTGTGGGGCGACTTCACCACCGGCAATCAGGGGGATGACATCGTAAGCGGTCTGGTCACTACATATCCGATTTCAATCAAGCAGCAAAAGGCCATGGGGCTTGATTCCGAAATGACTCTGGAGAAAAATTTTCCTGAGATTTATAATAAATTGTTATCCATGACCAGAGAGCTCATCTACGAAAAAAGATGGGATCCTCAGGAGATAGAATTTACTTTTGAAGGCCCGGAGAGCAATCAGCTTTTTATACTCCAGAGCCGAAACATGACTACAAAAAGGCGATACATCGTTCAGGTTTTCGTACACTCAGCAGAATTAGAGGCCAACTACCTGGGCAGAGGCATCGGCGTGAGCGGAGGGGCCATGACAGGGAAGGCCGTGTTCACTCTCTCTGAGATTAAATCCTTCTGCGAGAAGGAGCCCAAAACCCCATTGATCCTGATTCGTTCAGATACTGTCCCGGACGATATCAAGGAAATTACTTTAACAGACGGCCTGCTCACAGCAAAGGGAGGGCAGACATCTCATGCAGCCATTATTGCTTTTCGTCTGGACAAAAATTGTATTGTGGGTTGCAAGCAACTGCAGGTCTTTGAAAATATGGGTTTTGCGCGGTTACACGACCGCATCATTCGTTCAGGCGATTTTCTGAGTATTGACGGCAGAAACGGCTCGATATACATGGGTAAGCATGCCATTCAGATAGAAGAAGAGATGTCTCTTGTTTGAATATTAGGCATCCTTCACGACAAGTCAAAAGTAGTTTACACTTTTAGGGGTAATATAGCTCAAAAAATATGACTTGTGCGATTAGCTATTAGCCGTTAGGTTTTAGCTTAACAGCCCGTTTTTATACAAAGTTTTTACCTAATAGCTAACGGCTAACAGCTAATGGCTGGCATCCGTCTATGTTGAAAAAGTGTAAACTATAGAATGAAGGATGCCGAATTTTGCAAGGGGAGATACGGTCGTGATCAACTATATAGATGAGATTCCACTGAAAGGCCAAAGGGTCCTGATGAGGATGGACTTCAATATTCCCCTGGACGATTCCGGCAATATCACAGATGACAACCGTATCAGGGCAGCTCTGCCAAGCATACGTTACGCCATAGAGGCCGGAGCACGACTGATACTCTGCTCGCATCTTGGCCGTCCGAAGGGACAGAGGATAGAAAAATTCAGCCTGAGACCAGTGGCAAGGCGTCTTGGAGAACTGATAGGCCAAGAGGTATCTCTGGCCCCGGACTGCATTGGAGATGAAGTGGAGAGCCAAGTCAACTCCATGTCAGACGGAGAAGTGCTGTTGCTTGAAAATCTCAGGTATTATCAAGGAGAAACAAAAAACGACCCTGGTTTTGCAGAAGCCCTGGCAAAAATGGCAGATGTATATATAAATGATGCCTTTGCGGTATCACACCGGGCTCATGCCTCAGTTGTCGGGGTACCCGGCCTGGTTAAAGACTGCGCAGCCGGTTTACTTATAAAGCAGGAACTTTTATACTTCAAAAAGGTCATGGAAGAACCTGCCAGGCCTTTGGTGGCCATCCTTGGTGGAGCCAAGATATCCGGCAAGCTGGAGGCTATTAAAAACATACTGAACCGGGTGGATAAGCTGATAGTCGGCGGGGCAATGGCCAATACGTTTTTGACAGCGCAGGGCATAGATATAGGAAAATCCCTTACTGAGAAAGAGCTGGTAGGCACGGCTAGGGCCTTAATTGATCAGGCAAAAGATAAAGGCATTAAATTTTACCTTCCTGTTGACTGCGTCATAGCACAGGATCTTGACACAAACGCAGAGATCAGGATCGTCCCTACCCAGGAGATTCCTGATGATTGGATGGCATTGGACATAGGGCCCGCAACGTCAGGCCTTTTCAGTGAAGCCCTTTACAATGCCGAAACCATAGTATGGAATGGCCCAATGGGGGCCTTTGAACTCGATCCTTTCAGCCAGGGAACAATGGCCCTGGCGCATGCAGTCGGCAGCAGTCAGGCCCTCAGCATTGTAGGCGGAGGAGATACTGATCTGGCTATCCACAGGGCCGGTGAAGTAGAAAACATATCTTACATGTCCACAGGTGGAGGGGCGTTTCTCAACCTTTTGGAAGGAAAAAAACTGCCGGGCATAACGGCACTTGAGGAGTGTAGCAAAAAATGAATTCTTCAAAGAGAAGACCTGTTTTAGCAGCTAACTGGAAAATGTATAAAACCGTGGCCGAGACCCGTGATTTCCTTAAAGTTTTTTTGCCCCTAGTGAATTACCTGACGGAAAGAGAGATAGTAATTGCGCCTCCGTTTACCGCCCTTTCAGCAGCCGGTGAAATCATCAAGGAAAACGAACTCGTGTCCCTTGCAGCTCAGAACATGTACTTTGAGCAAAAGGGCGGCTTCACTGGTGAAATATCATCTATCATGCTCAAGGAATTCGGAGTTAACTGGGTAATCCTCGGGCATTCAGAGCGCAGGCACATTTTTGGAGAACAAAACAGCCTTATTTCCTTAAAGGTCAAGTCCGTCCTGGAAAATGATTTGTTTCCAATCCTATGCATTGGAGAAAAGTTGGAGGAAAGAGAATTAGGGCTTACGAATGAGATACTTGAAAAACAGTTATCAGCGGGCTTTTCAGAAGTAGGTGACCAAGAGGCAGACAAAGTAGTAGTTGCGTATGAACCCGTATGGGCAATCGGCACGGGTAAGACAGCTACACCGGATCAGGCACAGGATGTCCACATCAATATCCGATCATGGCTTACAGATCATTTCGATTCCGGTATTGCAGGGCAAATTCGAATATTGTATGGTGGCTCGGTTAAACCGGAAAATGTTAATGAATTAATGGCGCTCCCTGATGTAGACGGAGCTCTTGTTGGCGGTGCATCTCTCAAACCCGGGAGTTTTGCTCAGATTGCCGGTTGTCGGGTCGGTTAATTAAATAGTATAGGAATTTCCATTTTTTGGTCAATTTTATTAATAAGCTATAAGCTCAACAGCTAACAGCTAACAGCTCGCCCGAAGGGCGCTAATTAAAGGTTTTCTTTTGTACACTATTTTAATAGTAGTCTATGTTATTGTATGTATCTTTTTGGTTCTTACTGTCTTGCTCCAGCAGGGCAAAGGGGCTGCAATAGGTGCTGTATTCGGGTCCAGTGATACAATTTTTGGCAGCGCGGGACCGGCTTCTTTTTTGCACAAGATCACTTCCGGACTGGCAGTGCTCTTTATGGTTTTGGCCCTTGTTCTCTGCTATTTGTCAGCTCACAGGGTAGAGGATTCGATAATGCAGGACGTGGAGGTAACTACCAGTCCTGTTACTACTGAACCAGTTGAACCTGCTGAAATTCCTGAACCTACTGAGACTGTTGAAATTGTTCCCGCACCAGTAACCGGGGTTAAGGAACCTGTGCAGGGCTTAGATAAAAAGACAGATGTCTTGGCTGATGATAGCAAGCCGAGTGGCAATCAGCCTGAAAATATTATACCATCAACGACTCGACCTGATAAGGCATCTAAATAGGCTTTTGCCGAAGTGGTGGAATAGGTAGACACGCCATCTTGAGGGGGTGGTGGGCAAAACCCATGGGGGTTCGAATCCCCCCTTCGGCACCAGATTTATAAGTTCCTGGATGTCCCCCCTGATTCTTCTATCCACTTTCTGAGGATCACCTCTTCTCTAATACGTGTAGATTCCGATATTATCTTTTTGTGTTTCAAGACGAGGTTAAGCGGATGAATTAGATAGTAAAAATAAAGTCTCTTAGAGGACAAGGGGACTGAATACTTCTTTGAGAGGTTCTCTGGATGAGGAAATATCTGTTTTACAATTACTTATCCTGCTGATAGAATAATTTTATGGGAAGAGAAAAAAAAGCAAAAACAAAATTTAAAAAGGTGGTATCAGAGCAATTCCCTGTCAATCTAAAAAGAGGTGGTGGGATTCTTAAAATTGAAGCATGGGAAAACGAGAAAGGAGAAATTGTTAAATACAGCATGGCGTATATAAACCATCTCATTTTCTCCGATGATAATGGCCGTGTTATAGGATACGACAATACTCATGATTTTCATCACAAGCATTATTTCGGTGAAGTATCGGAAGTCTCTGATTTTATAAGCTATCAAAATTTAGTCGATCGCTTTGAAAAAGAAATTAAGGAGTTCATAAAATGAATGTTGAACTGAAAGCAGGATCAATATCCGATTTTTTTGCCTCAGCAAAAGAGACAGCAAAAGAAATTGATGAAGGAAGAAAAGTAACAAAAAAAAATATTATTTGGGTAGACCCCATTGATTTAATGGCTATTCTTAAGCCGGAAAGAACAAAAATAGTTCAATATTTAAGGAAAAAAAGAAGAGTCTTTTTCTCCGATTTAATGACAGATATGCGCCGCACTCCTGTAAGCCTAAATAATGACCTGAAAATTTTATCTAAATATCAGTTAGTAAAAATATTTAAGGAGCCAAATCCTGGGCATGGAGTGCATAAGGTGATTGAGTCAACATTTGGTAAAGAAAAAATTGAATTTAAGGCGGAAATTTAAATTTACAGTATAGGAATTTCCATTTTTTGACAGGATTAACAGGATAAAAAATATTAAGAAATCCTGTAAATCCTGTTGATCCTGTCAGAGAAGTCCGCCCGAAGGGCGCTAAGTTCACACACAAAATCAAATTTCGAGAAATGTCATCTTCAGATGTCTAAACACGGACACCAATGTCCTCAGACAAAGCATCAGCCATTCGTAATCCCACGGTTGGCTCAGCCCGAGTCTCCAGTGTCTCTTTTTTTAGCGGAATGGTGAAATAGAATTGACTTCCTTTGCCATATTCACTCGTGACCCAGATCGTTCCATTGTGTAAAGCGATCAGACCTCTCGCGATACTGAGCCCAAGGCCGGTTCCTTCATATTGGCGCGAAGCGGATATGTCAGCCTGCATAAATTTTTTAAAAATTTTATCAATATCCTCATCTTTAATCCCGATGCCTGTATCCTCGACACAGACCTCCGCAAATATGGGCGACTCGCCATGTTGAATACCACGATCGGATATCCCGGCACTAATGGTTATGCCTCCCTCATGGGTAAATTTGATCGCATTGTTTAACAGATTTATTAAAACATGCTTGATCTTATCCCCATCCCCATAGACTAAAGGCAGATTCTCTTCAATATCGATATCAAGGGTTAGTCCCTTTTTGTTTATCATTCCCTCAAAAAAGGGAACTACTGAATCAATAAGTCCTTTGAGATTGAAATGAACTGCTTCTATCTCAATTTTTCCTGATTCTATCTTGGAGAGATCAAGAAGGTTGTTTATCAATTGTAAAAGGTGTTTTGTGTTATCGGTAATTTTGTCCAGACTTTTTTTCTGTTCTTCATTGATTGGTCCGTCAACTCCGTCTAATAGTAAATCTGAGTATCCGATAATGGAATTCATCGGTGTCCTGAGTTCATGAGATATGTTAGCCAGGAATGCTGATTTAAGCCTGTCAAGTTCTCTAAGTTGGATATTTGCTTCTCCCAATTGTGCTATTAGTTTTGCCCTCTCGTTTAACAAGCTGATTTTTTTCAGCATACTTTCTTTTACTCTATCTCGTTCCCGTCGTACTTCCGCTTCAGAACGTTTCAAACTGGTTATATCACGGGCGGCGGCAAAGGCACCCATTACCCGTCCTGCCTGATCTCTATAGAGCGAGGCATTGTAGGCAACAATGGTCTCGGTTCCGTCTTTGGCCTTCATGACCAGTTCGTAATCCCGAACCTCCTCTGTCTCAAAGACCAACATTGCCCCTTTATAGGCTCTTTCCGGATCTGTGAAATAATCAGGAAATGGCGTCCCTATCAGTTCCTCTCTAGTCCTGCCGGTAGCTCGGATTGTGGCTTCATTCACATCCAGAATAATTCCCTTCTGATCAAAGGTTACCAGGGGGTCAAGGCTGGTTTCGATTAATCCGCGGTTGTAGCGCTGAAGATTTTGTATTTCCTGCTCTGCCTGCTTTCGCTCCGTCC
>JAYEMY010000056.1:0-4757 GCA_034718455.1 Thermodesulfobacteriota bacterium | reverse complement strand
GGTGATGCCGTTAGTCTTTTCTTTTTGGAAACGCAGCCCTCCATTGTCGACCGCCAGTATGGCCGAGGGCTCTGCCACACCATATGCACCCACAGCCTCCATGGCGTAATGAGAGGGCTCTTTTACCAGTACGGTATTCAACTGGTCTGCTGTGAAAAACCGGATGTCAAGGTCCCACTTCTGTGCAAGGGCTAACAGACACGCCTCGTCCTTCTTGGCATCAATGCTGGCCAAGGTAAAAAGGGCCTTTGGGGAGATTTTATGCCTTTTAAGAAATTCCTCTGCTGCTCTTTCCAGTGCCTGAGACGGGGTGTCACGGTTGCAGCCTATTCCCAGGGCAAATATCCTGGGATACAGGTAAAGAATCGGTTTAACTTCCGGAATTAAGTATGGGGAGATGATCAACTGAGCCTTACCTGGATCGTGAACCTCAACAAGACCCGCAGGCAGAGAGTGTACCCGGCAATCAGTGTATATCTTGAGGCTTCCTGAGGCTACCAAGGCGGCAGATGCCTTTTTCAGAGCAGCACGGTCATCAGGGACCAGGTCCTGAACCCTGGCCCACATATCGAGCGCCACCAAACCCAGCGTATCAGAAGCTGTGGTAATAACCGCCTGTCCTCCTGCCTTTAGCGCCAGCATCCCGGCAAGTTCATTGGCGCCTCCGAGATGACCGGACAAAAGACTTACGGCGTGATGTCCTGCCTCGTCCATAACAACAACCGCCGGATCATCCAGTTTGCTTTTAAGTAATGGAGCTATGGCTCTGATCACTATTCCCGCTGCCATTATAAAGACAAACCCCGTGCCTCTCTGCCAAAATTTTTTTATAAGTTGGTCTCCAACCAATTCGTTGTAGGAATAAATCAATACATCTTGATTGGAGAACAATTCAGAAAGGCGGTGGGCCAGGGCCTTGCCTCCAGGAGTTAGATATACCAAAATTATTCGTAAGCGTTCACAGGGCACCGCATCTGCTTTGTTATCGGGCACTTGAAGATGGAGTACGTCTGCGTACCCTCCGCCTCGCATCTACAGCACCTTGTAAACGCTTACAGTTCGGTGGGTTGCGGTAAAACTGACATTGTAATCCAGTGAACGGTTCCCCTTATTGTTTGCAGAGGAGTAGCAATCAAGAGAAATATCAGATGCTATAGGCATGGCCCCAGTCTCGCATCTCGTTGTTGTCGGATTTATCTTGCTCATAATTCATTTGGCATCCTTCATTCTGTAGTTTACACTTTTTCAACATAGACGGATGCCAGCCATTAGCTGTTAGCCGTTAGCTATTAAGTAAAAACTTTGTATAAAAACAAATTGTTAAGCTAAAACCTAACGGCTAATAGCTAATCGCACAAGTCATATTTTTTGAAGTATATTACTCCTAAAAGTGTAAACTACTTTTGGCTTGATATGAAGGATGCCATTCATGTTATCGGTAATTAGCTGAAGTGACCACAATAAAATTTGTCTTAGAGGGGTTGGATTTTTGTTATAGCAGTCTTTCCCAAAAGTGCTGATGCCTGTAGTGAAGGAGGCTTCATGATGTTGCAACGCATATTGCTGGTGAGTGTTACAAGTTTTCTGGTAATTTTTTTCTTGAGCAGTCCCGCCTTAGCTCAAAAGAACAATGAGGACACCCCGTCAGGAGCAAAAATCCTGACATTGCAGAGTGCCATTGCAAGAGGCATCCAATATAATTTGGATCTGCAGGTAGAACAACTCAATATTCCAATCAGCCGGGAAAACGTAATTGTCGAAAAGGCGGAGTTCGATCCGGTGATTGAAATGGGGATATCATCTCAGGAACAAAAGACCCCGACTGCCATAGCTTTTTCCGACGACGATTTTGATAAATACCGGAAGACCGGTGGTGATATAGGCATCCGCAAAAAATTTCAATTCGGCCTTGAGTCAAAAGTATCCTTTGAAACCAACCGCTCTATGAACAACTCTTCTGTAGACGCATTGCGTCCACAATATCGAAATATCCTGTTTTTGAATTTTACCCAGCCGCTCCTTCGGGATTTCGGAACTGATGTCAATACAGCGAAACTTCGGATGAACCAAAACCTGGAAAGTCAAATCACTGAAGGATATATGGATTGGGCCCAGGGGATTGGTGAGAAGATTGAACTCATCTATTACGATCTCGCAGAGGCCCAGGAAATTCTCCGCTATCGCATCGAATCCCGGGAATTGGCCCGAAATCTTCTCGAAGGGAATAAAGAAAAATTTGCAGCAGGCATTGTTCCTGTCACTGAAGTACAGGAGGCAGAGACCGCTATGGTGTCCAGGGACGAGCAGGTAATTTTTGCCAAACAACAGGCAGAAACTCTTACTAACCAATTAAGAGACCTTCTGGGAATATGTTCAGAGGATACACTCTATAAGGAAGCTTTCGTAACAGAAGAGATCCCTGGGGAAAAGCAGTCCTTTCCCGATTTGGAACAGACGTTGGCTATTGCTCTGGAAGAACGCCCTGATATCCGAAAGCAACGCGTTGAAGTTGCTAATCAGAACATCAACCTGGAATACTACGCCAATCAGAAGCTCCCTCGTCTGGACATGGAGGCGACATTAGGGACCAACGGTCTGTCTGGCGGAAACCGCCCCACATCTTATACTGCTGATACAGCATCAAGTTCCCATGAAGGGGGTTACATGGATTCGCTTTCACGAATGTCTGAGGCGGACGGGCATGAGTGGTATGCAGGGCTTCGCTTTTCCTATCCATTGGGCAATCGTGCTTCACAGGCACGCTATCGCCGTGCCGGCCTGGAAAAACGCCAGGCGGTATATAGGCTTAAACGCCTGGAAGAAACTGCGGAGAAAGAGGTTAAGAACTCCCTGATAACTGTTAATCGAAGCCTTGAGCGGATCTGTGTTGCAGAGCGTACGGAGGAACTGGCTGAAATTACTTTGGCACAGGAGATGGAGCGTCTTAAAGAAGGGCTTTCCGACACCTTTCGTGTCCTGATTTTTCAGAACAGCGTTATTCAAGCACGAATTCGAAAGACCAGTGCTATTGTGGATTTTAATCAGGGTCTGGCAAATCTCTACCGCGCCATGGGGACCAACCTGAAGCGCTATGATATCGTTGCAGATACGCCTCTAACTTCCTGATATCGCCCCAGCCATCTTGAAGATGGGGAGGTACATGGCAATGATTATGGAACCTACGGTACCACCGAGGAATACTATCATGAAGGGCTCGATCATGCTGGTCAAGGCATCGACTGCTGTTTCCACTTCCTCGTCATAGAAATCCGCTATTTTCTTCAGCATCTGGTCCAGCGCGCCTGTAGTTTCACCCACCGACACCATCTGTACTACCATGGCGGGGAATATCCCGCTTTCACTAAGCGGTTGCGCAATTGTCCGCCCTTCACTGATGCTGGAGCGCACGCTGTATAGGGCTTCTTCCACTATCTTGTTGCCGGCGGTTCCGGCAGCGACATTCAACGATTCAAGTATGGGCACACCGCTATTGATCAAGGTACCTAATGTTCTGGTGAGTTTTGCCACTGCCACTTTTCTCAATAGAGGCCCAAATACAGGGGATTTGAGTATAAGCCTGTCTACAACACGCCTTCCTTTTTCTGTTTTGTAGTATTTTTTGAACAGGAATACCATAACTACCACAGCACCGATTATGACCAGGAAATAGGACTTTACGAAATTACTAAGGTTGACCACCACCTGGGTAGGAAGCGGCAGGCTACTGCCGAAATCAGCAAACATCTGCTCAAACACAGGTATTACGAAGATAAGGATTACTCCAATTACCAGGGCGGATATGGAAAGTACTATGATAGGATAAGTCAGCGCCCCTTTAACTTTTCTTTTAAGGCGTTGCGCCTTTTCCATATAGTCAGCAAGACGCTTTAAGACATCATCCAATATCCCTCCCATCTCTCCTGCCGCAACCATATTGCAGAAAAGCCGGTCAAACTGCTCTGGGTGTTTCTTTAGCGCATCAGCAAAAGTAGAGCCACCTTCAACATCAGACTTTGTATCCATGAGTATTTTTTTAAAGGTTTTGTTTTCTTGCTGACTGGCAAGGATTTCCAATCCTTGAATAAGGGGAAGGCCGGCATCTATCATTGTGGACAACTGCCTAGTGAAAATAACAATATCCTTCGTTGTCACCTTTTTTTGAAAAAGTGCTATATTCTCCAGCAGGTCTTTGGGCTTAGCCTTGATCTTAGAAGGAGATATTCGTTGTTGTCGAAGTAAACGGCGTACCGCCTGCTCGTCCTGGGCCTCGATCTCGCCCTTTTGTATTTCGCCATTGCTCGCACTGCCTTTCCATACAAAGATTGGCATAGAGATCCCCCTCCCAAAAAAAATTAGTGTGTATCCGACAAGCGAACACGCAAACACGTTCTTTCAACCTTATCGGATATATTTCGGATAAACTTGATTTATTGCGGAGATATTAAAGAATTTTAAACAGACGTTCACGGGGTTACAACGCCCGTTTTACCGCAATCCACCGAGCTGTAAGCGTTTACAGAGTGCTGCAGATGCGAGGCGTACGGGTACGCAGACGTACTCCCTGTACTTCAAGTGCCAGGCAACAAAGCAGGTGCGGTGCCCTGTGAACGCTTACCAAATTTCTAATTCAACGTTCCGTTAACGCTTACCCAGGGAGCCGGGCTAAGGCGTAATCTAAAGATATGCCTGCAATCAAAAAGGCTTTTTTCCTGGAATTGGCACCTGATTTCAGCACAACAGAAGATTTAGAGATATGA
>JAYEMY010000055.1:0-4782 GCA_034718455.1 Thermodesulfobacteriota bacterium | reverse complement strand
CCGTTATGACGGAACAGGACTTGATCGACAAAGGTATCGTGAACCAAGAGAATAAATGGTTGCGGCCTCGTAATTGCCCTGACTCCTGGTTGGACGCCCTGGCCGGACTTGGCACAAGAGAAGTAACACAGCCTTTAGAGATGGGGAAAGGATTTGTTTGCCTTTGCCTTTTGGAACAAAAAGGGCCGGATAGGTCTGATTTCCAGTCTCTTAAGTTCAATATTCGCGGAGAAATCAAGAAACTGCGCCAATCCAAGCTGACATCGGAACTTATACGCCGGCTCCGGAAGAAGTACGAAGTAACGGTAGATAAGGACCTGTTTGTGGAGCTGGATGTGGACAACACTTCGGAAGAACTTATGGACAAGGTCCTTATCACCACGAATCGTGTCAACGTCCCGGTGAAGGTATTTCTCGATCAACTACGTAAAGAACAAAATTTGCGCGGATATCGCCATTTTCAGACAAAGCAAGCAGCAGATTACCTGAAGAAGATGGTGCTTGACCTGATGATTTCCCAGACACTCACCACTTGGGAGTCTCTGGATCGCCACTATGAGGAGAAGCCTCCGTTCAAATGGGTCCATGGTTTTTACTGCCGGCACCGTCTGATCAAAGAACTTGAAAAACGCCTTTTCCTTCCAAAGGTGGATGTGAGTGACGCAGAGGTGGCTGCTTACTATAAACAGCATCCGGACGAGTTCAGCAAACCGGAGGTCGTCAGTATAGTAATCCTTGAGGACGATAATAAACTGGCTGACAAAATTTGGGCCGAGATCAAGAAAGGTGAAGATTTTTATAGCGTGGTGCGGAAATATTACTCACGGGATATCCCTGTGCAGCGCATTCCGGTCAATCATCTGGTCCCGGCCATGAAAGAGGTCGTAGAAAAACTGGCCGAAGGCGAAGTCAGCCCACCCTTTGAAGTCAATGGCCGTTCGTCCATGGTAAAGCTTGTGGACCGCACGGTCATGGGCCCAACTCCTTTAAACCAAGTACAGGAACAGATTGTTCAGCACCTGCGTAAGGAAAATCTTGCCCGGCTGCAGGAAAATTTCATAGAACAACTGCGGGCCAGGTCCTCAATCACAATAAATGACAAGGCCTGGGGGGATCTCAAAGATGAGTACGGGAGCAAAGGTGAAGACAAAGATAACTAAATTTTTTGTGGGGCTTTTATGCCTTGTCCTGATAGCGGCCTGTGTACCTCATAAGGCCAAGAGATCGTTGCGAAAGAAGTGTCTGGAATGCCACGAGGAGATGCGCCGGGAATTTTTTTCTGGGACCGTACATACCCCGGTGAAAGAGGAAAAGTGCGCGGCCTGTCATATCCCCCACGGTCTTATCGGAGGGATTAATCTCCGCCGGAACCAGCCGGAACTCTGCGTCTCCTGTCATCGAGGACTCGCTTCGGTTAAGGATAAGACATCGGTCCATAAACCGGTTGGAGAGGGCTTGTGCGATAAGTGCCATGAAGTTCATAATGGACCCTTTCCAGGTCTCCTCAAGGCGGAACGGCAGGACTTCTGTTTTTTGTGCCATGAACGAAAGACCATCATGAAGGCCAACATTCACACCCCGGTTATAAAGGGCTGTGAGACATGCCATGACAGTCATGCCTCGGACAATCCTGCTCTGCTCCTGAAGCAAGAGGACGAGACCTGCATTTTCTGTCACGATACGGGTACAAAGGCCTTTATAACGGCACACAGGGGTTACCCGGTGAAGACCGGATGTATGCTGTGTCATTCGCCCCACAGTTCCGACGGTCCAGGCCTTATCAAGCAAATTGTCCATCAACCCATGTCCGACGGCCGGTGCGAAGTCTGTCACCAGGTGGATGCCGCAAATAAGATAATCCTTAAGGATTCGCCGGATAAACTCTGCGTATTTTGTCATAAAGAGGACTGGAAGGCCAAGATGCATATACACAAGCCTTACGGCCAAAAAAAATGCACGGAATGTCACGCGGTCCACGCCAGCGAGTATCAGGACATGCTCGCCACATCTCCTGATACCGTATGCCTCAAGTGCCATCAGCAGGGTCAGAATAAAGAAGCCATAAGCGCTCATACCCCTGCTGAAAAGGGCAAGTGTCTCTCATGCCATTATGGCCATGGTTCCCAGGTCAAGTCACTGCTCAAGGCTGACCGGAAGACGCTCTGTTTCCGGTGTCATGACAGGACCGATTTTGCTACTGGTCCTGTTGTTCATGACCCGGCTCGCAAAGGCGAGTGCCTGGACTGTCACGCAGCCCACGAATCTGACCAGAGGGTGCTTCTAATCCACAAGGAAAAGGATTTATGTCTTTCGTGTCACAAGAAGGCCCGCGACGAGATGGGCCTTTACAGCCTTCATGGTCCTTTCGCCAATGGCGAGTGCAGCGGATGTCATCAGCCCCACCAAAGCAGGGAGAGGGTCCTGCTAAAGAAGAAAAAGGCCAGAGGTGAGCTGTGCCTTGGCTGTCATGATGAGCTGACAGAAACCGGCTCAGGGATGGTCCTGCACAGGCCCTTTGCCAGAGGAGACTGCTTCGGGTGCCATAAACCCCACGCCTCGGATTTTTCATTTAATTTAAAGGAAAAGTCCGGGCAGCTATGTCTGAAATGTCATCCTGAAGTAAAGACAAAACTCAATCAGCAGACAGTGAAGCACGAACCTGTCGAGATGCTGAATTGCGGAGCCTGCCACCGTGCGCACGGCTCCGTCCATAAAGAATTCCTGCTTAAGGGCCAGCCGGACCTCTGCCTTATGTGCCACGGGGAGAAGGCTAAGTATTGGAAAAGCGGGGTGGCCCACGATCCGGCAAGCAAGAGCTGCTCCCGGTGTCACAACTCTCACGGCTCAAAAAATCAGGCTATTCTCAAGACAAGTCCCGGCGTCTTATGTGCCGGTTGCCATAAGGAGGATACGACCGGATTCTTAAAGGCCCATAGGGGTATTAATCCGGGGCTTGAAACATGCCTCAGCTGCCACGACCCTCACGGCGGGCCTGACAGCTCACTTCTCTATCCAGTCAGCCATGCCCCCTTTGAACAAGGCAACTGTCGACCATGTCACCCAGAAAGGACCCAATGATGTTGAAGTTCAGAGGATTAACATTGTTGTTGATAGTTGTCCTGTCCGTTGGTCCGGTTGCTAACGGTTTTGCCGAAACGACCTGTTTCCAATGTCACAAAAGGACTGATTTCCGAGGCAAAGTAGTGCATCAGCCGGTTGCCGAGGACCGATGCAGTGCGTGTCACAGTCCACACGTGGCCCGTTTCAAGGGGTTGCTTCAGAAGTCCGGTGCCTCTTTCTGTTATGGATGTCACAAGGAGCAGGCCGCAATATTTGCGCAAGGTATTGTACATCAGCCTGTCCGGCAGGGGCAGTGTCTGACATGCCATGACGTCCATGCTTCAGAGGCAAAAGGATTGCTGAAGGGAGGTCTTGCTGAGAATTGTTTTGCCTGTCACAAAACTCTCCCTTCCAAATTCAAGCATACCCATAGGCCCTATGCCAAGGGAGACTGTCAAGCCTGCCACTGGCCCCATCAATCAGGGAATATGCAACTTCTGAAGTCAAAACCGGACGAACTTTGTCTTTCTTGTCATAAAAGCGATACAGTGAGGCAGGTCCACCGGAATTTCCCCAGAGAGGTAAGTGATTGTCTCTCCTGCCACAACCCGCATGGAAGTGACCGAAAGGCCATGGTACGTAATGTCCTCCATAAGCCGTATAAAAAAGGGTGTGCCGAGTGCCACGGCCAGGGCAAAATTGGGACAGAAACCTGCCTGCGCTGTCATGAGACAATAAAAAAAGCGGTCCTGGCCCTTCACAGCCATCTGCTGGAACAAGAGGGATGCAGTTGCACAGCCTGTCATAGTCCCCATGCCGGGGATACAGCGAGTCTGCTCAAAGGAAGTCAGAAACAGATCTGCCGGAGCTGTCACAAAGATACCTTTAATAATTATCAGGATAAACTTTACATCCATACAGAGCCCTTTGATTGCAAAGAGTGTCACGCTGTTCACGGATCCAGTCATCTGGCCATGCTAAAGGACGGGGGGAACAAAACCTGCTCCAGGTGTCACGAGACCCAGGGAAAATTCACCCATCCAATAGGGGAGAAGGTCATTGACCCGCGCTCAGGACAGATAGTGACCTGTGTCAGTTGTCATAATCCTATGGGCACTGATTTCAGATACCATTTGAAAATGAGTGGCACAAAGGATCTGTGTATACAATGTCACCGGACTTATTGATGAGGTGTACTGAAAAAAATGAACATCGAACATCGAACGTCCAACATCGAACATTGAATGGAAAAGATGAAAAAAACAGAAATAGTCCTTGAATCTAACAAGGGTTATATTTCCCACCCCCTGGGGCGTTTAATGCTTTTAATGATACCCCGTTGCTTGCTGGCGGGGTAGTTCATTCGGTAGTTGGATATCCGTTTTTTATTCAACGTTCGATGTTCGACGTTCATCTTTTAACATGAACTATGAACCTCTGAACGCCTATATAAATAACGATGTAACAAAAAGAGGACTAGTTATGAAAAAGCCTCATTTACTGATGATTCTAGCTGTGGCTGTTTCCCTTTTTTCATGGCCTTTACCTGGTTATTCGGCAGCTACTTGGCAGTGGCTTTCGTCCCTGAATGGGCCGCCTTCCGGGCAATCCATGCTCATGCCCTCGGCGCTCTATTGCGACAAGACCATCGAACGCTACTACGTAGTGGACGCCGGCAACAACCGCCTTCTTTCCTTTAATAAAGACGGGGAATTCCTGAAT
>JAYEMY010000054.1:0-17389 GCA_034718455.1 Thermodesulfobacteriota bacterium | reverse complement strand
GTGATGATGAGCTCTTCAAGGTGCAGGAGGTCAGAGTAGAAATACCTGCCTCTGACCTGCCCGGAAGACCAATCAGGAGGGTACAGTGTGAGTCCTGTGGTGACTATGTGCAGGACTGCAGGGAAGTGGAGAAGGACGACGGTAAGGTATTATGTCGAGCCTGCGCGCACGGTGCTTACTATAAAGTTTTGTAAGGTAAACGTTTTCAGTTATTCAAAGGTATTCGAATGGACTTAAAGATAGTTCCTGTAATCAATGCAGTAGGGATGGTCCTTCCCCATGATATGACTGAGATAATCCCTGGGGGGAAAAAAGGTCCTACCTTCAAGAAAGGTTATGTGATTAAGGACAGTGACATACCCCATTTGCAGCGCATGGGGAAAAATCACATCTACGTGCTGGAGCTTTCAGGGAATGAACTACATGAAGATGAAGCAGCGCTTACCATGGCACAGGCCATAGCCGGCCCTGGCATTGAATATGACAACCAGCCATCTGAAGGCAAAGTAGGTTTTCGCGCAGAGGCAGAAGGTCTGTTGCAGGTAGACTGTCAGCACTTGTTGGCATTTAACCTCCTTGGGGAGGTTATGCTGGCCACTTGCCATGATAACACAGTGGTCAAAAAGGGCGATCTTGTGGCTGCAGGCAGGGCAATACCGCTTGTGGTACCTAAGCCGGTGGTGGATGAGGCGGTGTCCATCGCCTCAAATGCCGGCGGGCTCATCCGGGTCCTACCTTGGAAGATTAAAAGGGGAGCCATTTTAGTTACGGGTCAAGAGGTATTTGAGGGTCGCATAAAGGACGCCTTCGGGCCAATAATGAAGGAAAAACTTAAGGATTACGGCGTCGATGTGTTATCAGTTGCTTTGGTCCCTGACGATGTGGAGATAATCCTGAAAGAGATAAAAAAAACCCTTGGGCTGGGGGTCGAGTTGATATTATTTACAGGCGGGATGTCAGTTGACCCGGATGACGTGACCCGTGTGGCAATCAGGGAGGCCGGTGCAACGGATATAGTGTATGGTAGTCCGGTTTTACCAGGGGCCATGTTTCTGGTTAGTTATATCGGGGATGTGCCTGTCCTTGGAATTCCGGCCTGTGCTATGTATTTCCGCATCACCGTATTGGATCTGGTGCTTCCTAGAATATTGGCAGGGGAACGCATGGATCGGGAAAAGATTGCGGCCTTGGGCCATGGTGGACTATGTTTTAGCTGTAAGACGTGTAATTATCCACTGTGTCCCTTTGGCAAAACCTCAACCTACTGAGAACACTACGAAATTAGCGAACCCAACAAAATTGGTTGCAGACCGACGGCTTAACCCAACTTACTAACTGAACCCTGAACCTGTGAACGGTTATCTCTATTTAAGCCTAAAGGGGTAAAAGTATATTCAGAGGAATAGTTTCTAATTCATAATTCTTTAAGGATACCAGTATGTTTATTCTAAGCAATTTCATGCATTCTATCGCCACCATTGTGGATATTGTTCTTAATCTCTATATGTGGATATTGATTGCCAGGGCCATCTTGTCCTGGGTCAACCCTGATCCCTATAATCCCATAGTAAGATTTCTGTATAATATAACCGAACCTTTAATGTGCCGGGTTCAACGCATACTTCCTTCACAGTTTGGGGGAATAGATTTAACCCCTATGGTGATTATCATCGCAATAATCTTTTTACGAAGTTTTATCGTACCAACACTTCATCAGTTGGCCTATCAGATTTCATAGAGGTGTTATATGAGTCTCTCCCCAAACGAAATACTTGAGAAGGAATTTCGCGCCAGGTTTCGGGGTTACGATCCCGAAGAAGTAGACTCCTTCCTTGAAAAAGTAAGTGAGATTATGACTTCTCTGATTAAAGAGAAGAATGCCCTGAAGGACCAGTTGATTGCATATAAGAGCCAGTTGGAAGAGATGAAAAAGAAAGAAGAGGAGTTCAGGGAGGCCCTGACCTCGGCTCACAAGTTATCAGAGAAAATGAGGTCACAAGCCGAAAAAGATGTTGAGCTTATGCATGAGAGGGCAAAATTGGATGCAGATCGTATAGTTGCTGATGCCCATCAGGAGGCCGTCCAATTGGAGGAGCGAATAATGGGGCTCCGACGTATTCAGAGGGAGACTGCATATAAAATACGCTCTGTTCTCGAAGGCTATCTGAGGATCATAGACGAGGAGGCCCTGCCGCCGGAGGAAGTTGATCAGACATTAAACCTTGCGGCATCTGAAATGAGAGCTATTCAGGAGATCCCTGGTGATCTGTCTGAGGAAACGGATACTGTTAAATTTTGAATTAAGGTATATTTGTTTTATAATCCTCTTTCACAATTCAGCATTCAACATTATCTATAATTGGTGTTGTCAGTAGATTTGTTTGAAGAGGCTTTTTCTTTTTTACCGCAGCAGCCCGAAGCGCAGGGTCAAGGGCGTTCTCAGGCCGGAATTCCTGAAAATGATGTCTTGACCCGTGCGGCACCATCGCCTGGATTGCCTGCAGATCCCTTTCGGATAACAGCGGCTCCACCACTGTTGTTCGAAATTCATGGTCAATACCACTCCGGGCAATCAGCGCAATACTTTCTTCCAGTTGTTCTTTAGGTGCGCATACACCTGTCAGACGGTCATAAATCTCAAACGGGGCTTTGATGTCCATGGCGATGAAGTCCACCAGACCTTCTAAAAGCAATTTGGCTAGAGCTTCCGGACGACTGCCGTTTGTATCTAGCTTGATCTGGTAATCCATCGACCTGACACGATGAAAAAATCCGGAAAGATCAGACTGCAGCGTCGGCTCTCCCCCACTGACGACCACACCATTTAGTTGTCCGTGCCGCTTTTCCAGAAACAAAAAGACCTCCTCCTCAGGAATCAGCGCATTGGTCGGCGGGTCCATGGGGATCAAAGAGCCGTTGTGGCAATACGGACAGCGAAAATTGCAGCCCTGCGTGAAAACCATTGCTGCCACATGGCCCGGAAAATCGCTGAGGCTGAATGAGTTTAGGCCGCCGATTCGCATAATTGTTTTCCTAATTGAGCGTTTAGCTTTAAAAAATGGTTTATCACGGATTAGTGTGGTAATCAGTGATGAACAGCTATTAGTTTTTAGGTGTTAGTAACCTATTTAGAAAACAGCACCAAATTAACCGCTAACCGCTAATAGCTTAATTTAGCTGATAATAATTACGCAAAGCAAATTCTGCTTGTTTTCCCTCGTTCCACTGCTTGACAGGCCGAAGGTACCCGACAACACGGGAATAGACTTCTGTTTCCTCTCCACATTCCGGGCAGCAATGTTGCTCACCCCGAAGGTAGCCGTGAGTGGGGCAGACTGAAAATGTCGGTGTAAGAGTGAAATAAGGCAGGCGGTAATTTTCGCAGACCTTGCGAACAAATGCCTTTACGGCCTGCGGGTCGGATGCGGCTTCTCCGAGAAAGACGTGAAGGACCGTGCCACCGGTATATCTTGCCTGCAACTCGTCCTGCAGATCAAGCATCTGGAAAATGTCCTCAGTATAGTTGACCGGCAGTTGCGTTGAGTTGGTGTAAAAAGGGTTCGAATCGGCTGCCCCGTCATTGGCGCTACGGATATCAGGATAACGCTCTTTATCCAGCTTTGCAAAACGATAGGCCGCACCCTCTGCAGGGGTCGCCTCAAGGTTATAATAATAACCGGTCTCTTCCTGAAACTGACTGAGTTTTTCCCGCATGAAATCAAGCACCCTTATGGCAAAGGCTGCACCTTCTGTTGTGCCGATGTCGCAACTGAGCATATTAAGGCAGGCCTCGTTCATTCCTGTCAACCCGATGGTCGAAAAATGGTTGTACCAGTACTGGCCTTGACGCTGCTTGACGTTGCGCAGATAAAATTTCGTATAGGGATATAGGCTCTTGTCTGTAAAATTTTCCAGCACCTTGCGTTTGGTCTCAAGACTTGTCCGACCAATCTCCATCAATCGTTCAAGACGCTTGAAGAAATCATCCTCGTCAGTGGCCAGGTAGCCAAGGCGCGTCATATTAATTGTCACCACGCCGATAGATCCAGTCAATGGATTGGCGCCGAACAACCCGCCTCCGCGCCTCTCAAGGGCACGCAGGTCCAGCCGCAGGCGGCAGCACATGGACCTGGCATCGTCAGGTGACATGTCTGAGTTTACGTAGTTTGCAAAATAGGGAATGCCATATTTTGCTGTGACTTCCCATAGCCTTTCCAGGCCAGGTGCCTCCCAGTCGAAGTCCGGATCGATGTTATACGTAGGTATGGGGAAGGTGAAGACCCTGTCTCTTGCATCGCCTTCTGCCAACACTTCAAGGAATGCTCGATTGAACATGATCATTTCGTGCTGGAAATCCGCATAGATCTCTTTTTGTGGCTTACCGCCGATGATGACATTTTCCTGGGCCAGTGAGCCAGGCGGCTGTATATCGAGTGTGACATTGGTAAAAGGAGTCTGGAAACCTACCCGCGTGGGCACATTTACGTTAAAAACAAATTCCTGAAGGGCCTGCTTGACCTCTTTGTATTTAAGGCCGTCAAAACGGATGAAAGGTGCCAGAAGGGTGTCAAAGTTTGAAAAGGCCTGTGCTCCGGCAGCCTCACCCTGCAATGTGTAAAAGAAATTAATGATCTGCCCGAGTGCGGTCCTGAAGTGTCGTGCAGGGCTGCTTTCCGCTTTGCCGGGGGCCCCCCTGAAACCAGAGTGCAGCAGGTCCTGAAGGTCCCACCCCACGCAGTACACTGACAACAGGCCCAGGTCATGGATATGGATTGCGGCTGATGCGTGCGCTTCGCGGACCTCCGGAGTGTAAATCTTGTTGAGCCAGTAAGTCTTGCTGACCTCGCTTGAGATATAGTTGTTAAGTCCCTGTAAAGAATAGGCCATGTTGCTGTTTTCCCGGACTTTCCAGTCCAGACGTTCCAGATACCGCTCTATCAGATCAAGGTCGGCTTTTTTGACCATCTCCCGGATACCCGCATGCCGATCTCGATATAGGATGTAGGCCTTTGCTGTCCTCTTAAATGGGGAGGCCAGCAACACCTCTTCCACCATGTCCTGAATTTCTTCAACCGTCGGCACGGTATTCTGAAACACCGTTTGAGCAAGGCTTATGACCCGAATTGTGAGCCGTCGGGCAGTATCCTCTTTGAATTCACCAGAGGCTCTACCTGCCTTCAGTATGGCAGAGGTAATCTTTGACGACTCAAACGGCATCTGACGCTGATCACGTTTTCGGATCCGGGTCAGGCCGATATAATCTGTAATGCTGACTGTCTGCGTGGGAAGTTCAACAACAGTTGTCATGGTCTATTTTCCTCTAAAAGGGATTGATATTCTTAACAAAGGGTTTTTTTGAACTCCGCATGCTGTACTACGTAACTCCAACATGTTGAGGATGTTAAAGCATAAATCACAAAATATAGTGGTTTTATCGGACTGTCAAGCAGTAGACTTTAAAAAAAATTATCACGAAAGCACGAAAGATTAAAAATACGAAAGGGAGGTCTGAGGATAGACGCGCCAATTTGATTTTTAGGTTTTTGTTTTGTGTTTTCGTGATTGATTTTGAATAGCTTCTTAACCACACAGGTGAAAAAAATTATGAAAAAAGTGTTGCAAAGTTCCAAACCACCATTCCAAAAGGGGAGCGAGAAAGCCTCAAACTCATTCAGCGAGCCGCGGGCTTTCCTAATGATTTCGTCGCTTATTCCAGCTGTCCGGTTGAGCAGCTGGTTGGACGTTCAAGGTGCTGGTTCCTTTGGAAGTTGTGCACCATGCCAGACCGCAACGATCCAGACTAAATCTCCCTTGATTCTGTAAAAAAAATGTAATTTAAAGCAAGGAGATAGCAGGGATATGTGATACGCCTATTACATTACCTAATTTGACCCCGGCCCAGTCAACAAAAAATACAATCTTTTCAGATAATCCTCTGAAAATATCTTGACAATTTTATGGGATCATATAAAAAAGTCAGGCATGAACCGATGTTTAATAAAATGGCTCAAGGAATTGCATCCTCCCGAAAAGATGGTGTTTCTGGCCGGCCCCAGGCAGGTGGGAAAAACGACGCTGGTTAAACATATCCTGGAAACATGGCGGGACAAGGGAGCATATTTTAACTGGGACATTTCCAGTCATCGCAGGCGGATATTAAGTGACGAAGACCTGCTGGCAGAATGGAGACGGTCGACCAGACGTCCAATGATCATCTTCGATGAATTGCACAAGATGCGTCGATTCAAATCCTGGCTGAAAGGATTCTATGATGAATATAAGGATGATGCGGCTATATGGGTGACGGGCAGCGGACGTTTGGATCTGTACCGGAAGGGAGGCGACAGCCTGTTGGGCCGCTATTTTCTCTACCGAATGCATCCTCTGTCGCTTGGAGAGATTCAAAAAACAGCAACGGCAAGTTCTCTTACGGAACCAGACAAAGGATGGGAGACTTTTTCCCATGGCGAAATAAAGAATGAAAATATCGAATCGCTGTTGAACCTCGGAGGATTTCCTGAGCCTTATCTGAAGCAAGAAAAGACATTCCATAAAAGATGGCTTCGTTCACGGAGGGAACGTATTACTCATGAGGACGTGCGAGACCTGACACGCATAGAAGACGTTGACAGGCTTGAATATCTGGTCCGGTTATTGAATCCCCGGATAGCCTCTCCGCTATCCCTCAATTCTCTCAGAGAGGATCTTGATATTGCCTTTGAAACCGTTCAGGGTTGGATTGTCACCCTTGAGCGCCTTTACTATATCTATGGCGTAAGGCCATATAGTCATCGTTTGCAAAGAGCTATCAAACGCGAGAAGAAATATTATTTTTGGGATTGGTCCGAAGTTCGGGATGAAGCCGCCCGGTTTGAAAATTTTGTCATGTCACATCTTCTTAAGGCATGCCATGTCTGGACTGATTTTGGCTTGGGAGACTTTAGATTATGGTATCTGCGGGACAGAGAAAAGCGGGAAGTGGATGCTTTAATTACACTGGACAATACTCCCTGGCTTATGGTCGAGATTAAATTGGAAGATATTAAGGTGCCAAAGTCGCTTCAGCGATTCGCACGACTTCTCAACTGCGAACGGGTCATTCAGGTTGTACAATCTGAAGGCATTTACCGTCAGGTCAAGATTGATTCCCGTATTTATCATGTGGTTTCAGCGGAGGGTTTTCTTCCCTGGTTGCCGTGAGGGATTTTGTAACATATGAGCTAAATACTTGATTTGATAGTCATTCAAGAGCAACAAGACAGAATTCTGTCTCCAGAGTAATCGAAATCTTCCAGGACAGAACGTATCGGCTGAACCAGTCCATGATAGCAGTAAGGTAAATAAAGCCTCTCTTCATCCGGATGTAGGTGATGTCCGTAGCCCATACTTGGTTCGGATGAACAATTTCCAATCCCTTGAGAAGATATGGGTATTTCTTGTGCTGTGGATGTACCTTCACTACGCACTGTTTTCATGGATGAATTTTTTAATACTCTCTTTCTGCTTAGGCGTCATATTCATAAACTGCAATCCCATACGGTGCATATGACCCTTTTTCCAATCCCATCGTACAATGCCATCAATTTTGACTCGAGAATTTGATGGAAAAAACATAGTTAGTATCGAGTTGGCAGGGAATTTCTGTAATGCCTCAAGTCCAACACCACTCTTACTGACGTCTGTCATAGACTCCACATAGAAACGCCGACCGTCCGAAATCGTGACCAATGATTCAACTGGAAATCGCTCATCCTGCCGTCGTTCAGAAGAAAATATTTCTTTCATTACACTCTCATCCATATCTCATCAGCCCGGATTTTGTGGTAATCCCTGATTAATAATATAAATAACATAATTTTCCTAAAAAGTAACATAAAATATATCCTTCGAGGCACCAAAAATGGTAAACGAAGATAGCCTCGATAGCCTCTGAAAGACAGCCGCACTGCTCTATTCTGTAACTTTATCGGAACTACTGAAAAAAAACTTAAAAAAAACTTCTGTGCCTTCTGCAAGACTCATGGATTTTTATTAAAAAGTAAGGCGCGAGAAGGAAAAAATTAATCGCCCGACTCAGTGTCTAAAGAAGAAAATCTGGTAGGTAGAAGCTGTGGAATCAGGACTGTTTTTCCCATCCTGAGAAAATATGCATCGGTCATGCCTGCGATAAAGTCTCTCACAATGGCCAGGTAAGACTGCCCCTGAGCATAGCTGTTATCCATCCCATTAAGATAATCCCTGAAAATTACTGATTCATTCCTGTCCTGTTGCAGATCATTCAGAAAGTGTTCAAACAAAATTCTGTAGAAATTCTTGATTTTGGATGACTCGGTCTTAATCTTGGGATTCATATAGATGAACTCCATATTGAAGGCCTTTAGCTCTGACAGAGCATTTACCACCTCATGACTGAAGGCTATTTCGTCTCTATCCAGGCTGGATTTAATAAGATCCTCAACCAGGCGGTAAACTATTGTTCCGTTCGTATTCCCTAATATCTTCCGGCAATGATTCGGGATTTGATCCCTCCTAATCAGACAAAGCCTGATTGCGTCCTCGATATCCCTTCCCACATAGCTGATTACGTCGGCCATTCTGACCACACATCCTTCGAGTGTCATGGGCCGGAGGTCTGTCTGAGGTAAGGAGAGCTTTGCCTCTACCTCAGCATCGAGTGTCTTAAATGTCTTCCCCCTTTGAGGTCTGATCGACGGGCAGTGCATCTCACCATCGTGACACAGTATTCCATCAAATACCTGAAGACTGAGATTGCATCCCCTACCCTTTCGCTCAACTCTGCGCAGGAAATGAACTCCCTGGACACTGTGAATAAACGGAGAAAGACCGTATTTTATGCATAACTCGGTAAGATACCGTTCACCATCGTGACCAAAGGGAGGATGGCCGATATCGTGCCCATAGGCAATGGCCTCAATAAGGTCCTCATTCAATCGGAGAAAACGGCCTATAGTCCTGGCTATCTTTGATACCAGTTGGACGTGAAGCACTCTATGGGTAATATGGTCATTGGGGATAAGGGAAAAAACCTGAGTTTTGTCTATATACCTTGCATATGCCAGTGAATGCAAAATTCTGTCTGCGTCAATTGAAAACCATTGCCTGTGGTCTGTAGCTAACCGATCCTCCTCCCTCTCCCGGACAGCATCAACGCTGAGGGTCGCAAAGGGAGAAAGCCTTTTTCTTTCGTCCTTTTCAAGACGGCTCTTTTCATCCATGAGGTTTATTGTCATAGCCTCAACTCCTCCAGAATATTGATTAATTGGCTCATTAGTTTAACCTAAGTTGAGCGATTAGCTGTTAGCCATTAGCGCTTAGCTTTGAAAAATCAGGGCATTACGTTAATTAGAAATAACACCCAATGGGTGAAAGTTTGTAATAGTAAAACATCCTATAATCATTAAACTAATAGCTAACCGCTAAAGGCTAAGGAACGTACAATAAATAACTTGAACAAATTAATGTCTTTTTTGCCGTCTTCTTCGTTGCTCGTCGATCACATAACCCGTTATGCTCGCTCCTCGCGCCTTGAATACAACAAAAAACCCTATTAATTTTTGTTCAACTTATTTATCTCCCGTTCCTAATCGCTCAATTTAGGTTTAATATTCTATATGTGATTTAACAAAGCAATTGTTATTGTGTGTCTATTGACACTATGATTTCTGATTCTTATTTTGCTTTGAAATAAAAAGTAACTTCTCAATACATGCAAGTCTTTAAAATCTAAGGATATTATAAATCATGCAACTTGAAAAATTCACAATAAAATCACAAGAAGCCCTGCAGGAAGCCCATAACTTGGCCCAAAGCAAAGGGCATCAGCAAATCGAGTCTGAACATCTGCTAAAGATACTGCTGGCCCAGCCTGAGGGAATTGTGCCATCGGTCCTGAAAAAAATGGGGGTTGAAATCCAGGCCATTGAAGCCGAAGTGGATGAGGCCGTAAACAATTTCTCTAAAGTGAGCGGAGCGGGTCTGCAGGTTTATATGTCGTCCGCGATGAATCAGATACTGGAAAAAGCATTTGCCATCGCGGATAGAATGAAGGATGAGTATGTCAGCCAGGAACACTTGGTCCTTGCCATCCTCGATGCGTCCCACACAAAGGCCGGCCAAGCGCTGACAGGCCATGGGGTCAACAAGGATACATTCCTGCAGGCTCTGGTATCCATAAGGGGTAGCCAGAGAATAACCGACCCTAATCCTGAGGAAAAGTATCAAGCACTTGAAAAGTACGGAAGAGACCTCACCTCTTTTGCAAAATCCGGGAAGCTGGACCCGGTAATAGGTCGCGACGATGAAATTCGCAGGGTCATGCAGGTACTGTCACGAAGGACCAAGAATAACCCCGTCCTTATAGGTGAACCCGGTGTTGGTAAGACTGCGATAGTAGAGGGTCTGGCCCAACGAATAGTCTCCGGCGATATTCCTGAAACATTGAGGGACCGGCGCGTTATTGCCCTGGATATGGGGGCCTTGATCGCAGGGGCCAAGTTCCGGGGTGAATTTGAAGAACGGCTGAAGGCAGTCCTCAAGGAAGTAGCGGAACGTCAAGGCGAGGTTATCCTGTTTATAGATGAAATCCACACCATGGTAGGCGCCGGAGCGGCCCAGGGATCCATGGATGCATCGAATATGCTGAAACCTGCCCTTGCCAGGGGAGAACTCCACTGTATTGGTGCCACCACAATAGATGAATACCGCAAATACATTGAAAAGGATACGGCTCTCGAAAGACGCTTCCAGCCCGTGATGGTGAATGAGTCCAGTGTTGAGGACACCATTGCTATACTCCGCGGGCTGAAAGAAAAATACGAGGTGCATCACGGAGTGAGGATAAGGGATTCAGCCATAGTTGCCGCATCCACCCTGTCTCAACGCTATATTACGGATCGCTTTCTCCCGGACAAGGCCATTGATCTTATAGACGAGTCGGCAGCAAAGCTGAGAATCGAAATAGACAGCCTTCCAGCGGACATTGACGAACTGGAGCGCCGGAGCATGCAGCTTGAAATAGAACAGCAGGCCATGAAAAAGGAAACTGATCCGGCTTCCCATGAAAGATTAGAGAAAATCAAACAAGATCTTGCCGACCTCAGAGAACAGAGCGATGTGCTCAAAGCCGGATGGCAGCAAGAAAAGGGAATTATTCAAAAAATCCGTGATATCAAGGGACGTATAGATCAACTCAAGATCGATACAGAGAGATTTCAGAGGCAGGGTGACCTGAACAAGGTAGCTGAGATCCTCTATGGAGAGATCCCAAACCTTGAAAAGGAACTAAAAGAGGAACAGAACCGTATAGAGGAGCTTAAGAAAAATGGCATCAGCATGCTTAAGGAAGAGGTAGACGCTGACGACATTGCGGACATCATATCCAAGTGGACCGGAATACCGGTCAGCAAACTTCTTGAGGGAGAAAAAGAAAAGCTGGTCCACATGGAGGATCTCCTGAGCCAAAGGGTTGTTGGCCAGGAAAAGGCCATACAGGCGGTATCAAACGCAGTCCGTAGGGCCAGGGCCGGTCTGCAGGACCGTGCGCGACCTATTGGCTCCTTTATCTTTCTTGGACCCACAGGTGTTGGAAAAACAGAGCTTGCCAGGACTCTGGCTGAATTCATGTTTGATACTGAGCAGGCCATAATTCGTATGGACATGAGCGAATACATGGAAAGACACTCAGTCGCCAGGTTAATCGGTGCGCCTCCGGGCTATGTAGGATATGAAGAAGGAGGTTATCTCACAGAGGCCGTGCGGCGCAAGCCCTATTCTGTTATCCTTTTTGACGAAATAGAAAAGGCCCATCAAGACGTATTCAATATACTGCTCCAGATTTTGGACGATGGAAGGCTTACTGACGGCAAGGGTCGTACTGTAGACTTCCGCAACACCATCATTATCATGACTTCCAACATAGGCACTGATCTGATTCAGGAAATCAAGGACCCAGAGGAGGTGGAGCACAGGATGATGGACGCCCTTCGTCTCCGCTTCAAACCTGAGTTTCTGAACCGTGTGGACGACATGATCATCTTTCACTCACTCAGCAAGGAACACCTGCAAAGTATTGTGGATATCCAGCTCATCTATCTCAAGGACCGTCTACAGGAGCATAATTACGAAATTGAAGTAAGCAAAGAGGCAAAGACCTGGATAGCCGACGTAGGCTATGATCTTACTTACGGTGCCCGTCCTCTCAAGAGGGCCATTCAGCGCTACATTGAAAACCCGCTGGCCCTTAAAATCCTAGAGGGGATCTTCAAAGAGGGAGACAATATCCTGATAGATACTGATGAAAATGGCCATGTGTCATTTCGGAAAATATGAACATCGAACGTCCAACATCGAATGTTGAATGAAAAAGATGAAGAAACAGACTTCTGAACGGTCTTTCCGTTCAGACACTAAATAGCCGTTGAATGTCGGGTATTGGATGTTCGATTTAATAAATATAACCTCTGAGCCCCCGCAAAAAAAGATCTGCGAATTTTTTGCTTTTGGATTGGTACAAAACGTTCGTTTCTGTTATAGTGGTTTTAATTTGTTGAATGACAATTTAAATAACCTTGTCTTTCTCCAGCCAATATGCGATTATTTACAGCAATACCCCAATTCATAGATAAAAAATTTGGAAAAGGATAATGAATTATGACAAGAACTAAAAGCAGACCTTATACAGTGGATGATGTTCGCCATATCTATAAAAACTACTCAAATATGACTGCGGTTGAAATCGCAGACGAACTCAGTATCAGCAAAGCTCAGGTCTCAAAAATCGTTACAGAGCTTCGAAAACAGGGAATTGATCTACCAAAGAAAAAGCGTGAAAATCCGGTCGAAATTTTTATCCGGGAGGAGCCCGGACTTAAACTCAATTCTTAATACATACGGTATAGATAATTGAGGGATTGTGAATTGAGGAATTAAAGGCACTTTTCTGATCCCAATCCCTAAATCCCTTAATTTGTACTATCGTAATCATTCACTTCCCTCCCCTGACAGCCAACAGCCTTTTTTGGGTTTCAAAGCACAATCCATTGAGAATACGCCTTTGGGTGCAACCCTGTCCGCAGTTGAAACCCTGCAAAAGCCTGTCGGCTGCCAGGGGGTGTGAACGGTTACGTACTATCAGTATCTTTTTGCTGAAAAAGCGGGAATTTGACAATAACTACGGTCTGGCCATCCTCGGCCCGGATATAGATTTTTCCGTGGTTGCCTTGAACAAACCTATAAATGATGTTTAAGCCACGCCCCCTTACTTCACCTTTTTTGACCTGATCAATTTTTTCCTCTGGTATCTCTCCTGTATTTCTGATCTCGAGGCAGGCCAAGGTTTCCTCTATATAACAGCGCATAGACAGAGCGCCTCCCTGCTTCGGGATAGCATTGGCAGCGTTGTTCATAAGATTGTCCAGTACTCGTTCCAGACCGAAACGTGAACAATAGACTAATATCTCTGTTTCAATTTCCGGGGGCTCTATCCGGATGTATTTGCGCCATGATTGTCGAACGGCTTCCTCATTGAGGCGGAACCGCTCTCCGGCGATTTCACCGAGATCCAGAATTTCTTCCCGGCCCTCCAATCTCATGGCCAGAGCCATATCCTGCATACGGACCGTTTCCTTAAGGATGATGTCCAGGTATGTGACCAACTTGTTCCGTATCTCCTCAAGGTCTTCTGATTCCATCAGATTTCTGGCCCTGGAGGCAAAACCTGTAATAGCAATCGCAGGATTCTTAAAATCGTGTATAATGTCGTCCAAAAGTTCTAATCGCAAGGCCTTCATGACTTCTTTTCCAAAAAAAGTCAGCAAATCAATTTCTTCATTCATAAAGGACGACTTCTGTTCCGTAGCATAAAAGGTCATCAGATAACGAGTGACCCCGTTAACCTTAAGAGGTATTATCAGGATAGAATAAATATGATGCTTCTCAATAAATTCCCGCATACCTGAGCTGGTAAACCGGCTTTTTCCAGGATTTTTGATCAATAGATAGGCAGGATCGATCCGCTCAAACGGATGGTCTCCGTATTTTTGCGTTCCGTGGATCGCGGTTTGAAAATACGGATGGTGGCTTACTGTAAAGGTATAGCCCAATCGGTGATACGTTTTGTCCAGGGGATACCCTGCCTCAACACGGACAGACTTCTGATCCTTGGACACTGAAAACAGAGAACAGCTCTTGACCTGCAGATATGGATCAAGCTCGGGGATCAGGTCCAGGAACAAGTCCTTCAACTTGATCCCTTCCCGGTTACTCAACTTAACAAAAATTTTGTCTACTATCTTCTCCTTATGTGCATTCAGCCTCTGTAAGGCCAGAATTTTCCTTTTGGCCAGGACATAGGTTACGCGGCGGGCCAGGAGTTCGGCATGGATGATCTCAAATGAATCAAACTTTCGGTTATCCTCCTTGTAATAAATTTGAAGGGAGCCTAGAACGTCTCCTTCTGAACCTAAAAACTTTGGAACCTGAAGAGGGACCGCCAAAAGGGAATGAAATCCTTTATCTCTCAGGATACTTTTAGCCTTGAAGTGCGGATCTTCAAGTAGGCTCGATATAGCGATACTTCTGTTTTCCCCAGCCACCCGTCCTGAGATGGAATCCTCAAAAAGAACGGCAATTTTACATTCTGCCTCAGGAATCTGGTGTGTACCGAGGCAGGTTATGCTCAAGGATTCGGGATCAAAGAGCTGTATGGATGCGGCTTCGGCCTTAAGAATATTTGCTATTTTTTCCGCAGCAATCTCAAGAATCTTTTTTTCTTCAAGTCCGGAATCAATCTCAATAATTTCTTCAACATCGCGGATAATACCGGAGAGGACTCCAACCAGATATTCTTGCTCAATGGAACGGGCCAGATCCAGATGCTCCGAATGAGTCAGATGCTGCAGTGACGGATGGCTTTTGAGGAATTCGAAAAATTTTTCTTTCATATGGCTTTTCCCCGAAAAAAATTAGTGACCGAATAGTTTCGATAACTGATAAAATATTATAGAAAATATGGCATCCTTCATGACAAGTCAAAAGTAGTTTACACTTTATTGATCTTATGTTTTGGAAATGAAATTGGAAATTGGAAAAATACTAAAGATTCTGAAGTCATCCAAATTGATTAATCTCTTAAACCTTCAGCTATGCTGATGGTTCCAGCTTTGCTATGCGGGTAAGTGGGAGTATTTTTTCGCCGCCCGCTTCGCTCAAGACGCAAAATTCGCAGAGAAAAGATATATTTTTTTCTGCTGAGTGGGCAGAAAAGAATACGCTTACGCAAAAACCATAGTATATGGTCATTCAAAGCACATATATACCGACGACTAGAATTGTATAGTTGCCATAAGGCGTTGTAGCTTTTGTTTTCCTTTCTTTCAAAGGAAAACAAAAAGGAAGTAAACTTGGCGTTCTTTGCGTCTTTGCGGTGAACAGTATTCATACAAAGACCCTTTTAGGGTCACCATCCAAGCCACCCTTTTTAGGGGTGGTAATTGACTTGTTCAAGTTATTTAGGAACGTACAATAAATAACTTGAACCAATTAACGTCTTTTTTGCCGTGTGGGGAAACCGAGGCGTTCAGGTCTAGGTTAAGGATCAATTTGATTTCGAATCTCGGGCCTGAAACTAACCCGTTCAAATGGGCCTGGAAAAGTCTGACTATCTGAAATAAAAAGTGAAATTTGGCTTATTTTGCATTTACTGTTAAAATCCTGTCAGAGAAAAAGTGAACTCAGCTTCCTCTGATAAATACCGCTTCGCGGCCAAGTATTTCTCTGCGTTATCGGCGCTCTCTGCCTGCCCCGTAGGTTCGGAAAATCGTACTGGGGCGGCTAAAATATCTTGTCAGTAAGCCCGGTGTGTTTTTCACCCGAATGGCGGTAGCCCGTCCTGTTTCTGTACGTTAAGAGACGTTTCTATTCCATAATTATGGAATAGAAACGTCTCTTGCGACGCAAGAAAGAAGAGCGTGAACTGGGAGACGCAAGGATACTGGCTGGGGAGCTTATATGCTTTCAGTCCCTCAAACCTTACATTCCATTGCTACATTGCGTCCCCCATTGCATTCAAGTTCACGGGTAAAAGGAGGTAATTAAAATGCTGGCAATATCTCCCAGACTCTGAAGAAAGGCAAAAAGTGTCAACCCTCTTCGCGGGAGGTATAACCGTTCACACTCCCTGGCAGCCGACAGGCTTTTGCAGGGTTTCAACCGCGGACAAGGTTGCACCAAAAGTCGTATTCTCAACGGATTGTGCTTTGAAACCCGTAAAAGGCTGTTGGCTGTCAGTGGGGGGAGTGAATGAGTACCGGGAGGTAGTACATCACATGCAGACAAAGTTGCAGCTTTTTCCCAATGCAGGTGGATTTCGCTTTGTTAGTTTCTTCAGAAAACTGACAAAACAAAAGAATAAATATCCAGTAATATCCAGTAAATCCTGTCAAAATAAAAAAATGGAAAAAGAAAATATCACTCACAAAATTATTGGCGCAGCATATAATGATATTAAACTATTAAGCTAACTCCGTTCCTCAAAACATGCTATGTTGTCTCTCGAAAAATTCTGTAAATCCTGGCTAAATAACTACAAAAATGGTAACAAATGGACATGAAACGACTTCCTATAGGGATACAAACATTTCGTGATATAATTTTTAATGATTATCTGTATGTGGACAAAACAGAGAAAATATTCGATTTGGTAAATAATCCAAAAGGCGTATATTTTCTTTCAAGACCGCGAAGATTCGGCAAAAGTCTGCTCATTTCCACATTAAATGAGATATTTGAAGGTGAGAGAGAGCTGTTTAAGGATCTGTGGATATACAAGGCAGATTATGCGTGGGAAAAGCATCCTATTGTGAGGATTGATTTCAGCAAATCAAAGGCAAGAAACGACAGCGAATTGATAAATTATATCGTATATCAGCTTGATAAAATTGCTTTGCGATATGGAATCAGGCTTGAGCAGACACAGTATGATATTAAGTTTGATGAGCTTCTGACCAAACTGAGCGGGATCAATAAAGTCGTTGTCCTTATTGATGAATATGACAAGCCGATCATTGACAATATAGAAAACAAGGAACTGGCTGTTGAACTCCGTGAGATATTAAAAGGTTTTTATACCATTATAAAAGCCTGCGATGAACATATCCGGTTTGTGCTTTTAACGGGGGTGAGTAAATTTTCCAAGGCGGGTGTTTTCAGCGGGTTGAACAATCTAAAAGATATTTCTATGAATGCCGGATATTCATCACTTCTCGGAATAACCCAGCAAGAGATGAAGAGCTGTTTTAAAAAGTATATAGATCAGTTTTTAGAATCCGAAAATATTGATAAATCCGAACTGATTAAAAAGATAACATACTGG
>JAYEMY010000053.1:0-4862 GCA_034718455.1 Thermodesulfobacteriota bacterium | reverse complement strand
TGTCAGATGAGTTACGACTTCTTCCCAATTGGCATAAAGAGCTTCAACTTCGAAAGGCTTAGGGTAAAAATCTGAATCGTAAAATTTCTTTACGTGAGATTTAGCAAATTCGAGTGATTCTCTATTTAATTTCGTCATATTATTTATCTTTTATGCACAACGCCCGAGCTAAGCCACGGGGCTACGCGCTGAAAATGAGCTACGCTGTCTCACCGTTGGCTTGAGCGATTTGTTATGCCAGGTCTTTCGGTCTCAGAAAATGTGTGGCGTACGCTTCCTCAATGTTAGGGTCGCATGACTTGGAAAACCGAAGATCTATCTTCCGTCCTTTCCTCCACGACTTATAAACCGTCCAACTTGCCTTCAGTTTTCTATTGAGGCTGTTGCGACGAACAGTCTTCATGATGAAATTGATCTTGCCAAGGTTGACAGTGATGACCTTTTCCAGGTACGGGACCCGCTTTAATCTCCAATTTTCGTAGTCGGCCTGCGATAAATAGCCGAGTCTCATAAAAATATCGACGAAGCTGATGTAGCCCTTCTCATTCAGCAATTCTGAAGTAACTGCGCTGAGTCTTGTTTGAAGTTGTCGCCGGTTCAATGCCATGGTCCAAGTACTTCTCTGGGGGCATAACGTTTCAAATCACCGAGTGCAAAAGGCTGCCACAAAATTATACAAAAGCGAAAAAAAGGAGGAACCTCTAATGGTAAAAAGAGCCGAGGCCTTTTGCATCCGGTGCATTTGCTTGTTGGGCGAAAAGCTCTTGTTGTCGTTTGATTTCAGTTAAGTCAACAGGTAAATCAGATCCTTTTGCTAATTTCTCAAAAATCTTCAGTTGTTTTTCATTAATTGGTTTCTCAAAAAAACGCAAAGCAGAAGCGGATAGATAATCTCTACTCAAATCGCACGCAATCCATTTCCGTCCTCTTTTTTCTGCTACTTCACCAGTAGTATTAGAGCCAGCAAAGATATCAAGAACCAAATCGTTTTCATCTGTCAAAAAATCAATGAAAAATTCAGGTAGTTTTGCTGGAAATCTAGCAGGGTGTTTTTGGGCTGATAATTCTTTACACAATCGTAAATAAAGAGAGTTGCTATCAGTATTTGGGAACTGCAATAGGTTGGGGGGAATAGCTCCACCGTTATCAGAAGCACCAAAACTTTTAGAAATATCATGCCCAGATGGTCTTTTCTTAGGTTTGTAAAAACTATCAGGGTCTTTAAGAAGCTTTTTCATTCTATCAGAATAAGGCACCAAAACTTTTTTAATATCTGCTTTTGGTAAGTCTGTCTTTGAAAACCACCAAACAGTGTTAACAGAATCTTTTGCTCTAATTTTTCTTTTATTAACCCATTCAATAGGAGAAGGTAATTTGGCGGGATTGTGCCAAAAAAATTCTTCTGCTAAGTTGAATCCACAGTCATCACACATTCGGATTAAAACTCTAAAATTATAAAGTGAACGGACAGGGCGCCCTTTCTTGTATGCACCTCCAAGATCAAGAACGAAGCTGCCTGTTTCTTTTAGAACTCTGAAAATATCATGACCAAATTGAACCAGCCAATCAACGTATTCATCTTGATCCCTATTCCCATATTCCTTTTTTCTCTGAAGGGCGAAAGGAGGAGAAGTTATAATTAGATCAACGCTGTTATCAACTATAGAAGCCAATAATTTACGAGAATCGCCAACATAAACATGACCGAGTTTGGTGTAATACAGCTCATACATCTGTTTAATATTCCTTCAACTGATATATCCAGCTTGAAGTGATCTTCCAAAGTACAGTTACAGCAAAATATAACTGGGGATCATTTTGCTTCAATGCTTCGATATCGTTGATTATTCTATTCTGGTCCGAATTCCCAATGATATAAGCACCCCAGTGACGCATGTCGATATCCTCTTGATCAATTCGATCAATTAAATCGTCAAAGTTCCATTGTCCGTATCTTCCTAACGCCCATGATATCCCAGGACGCTCATCCTCACTTGCGTCCTTGAAAAAGTCCAAGACTGTATTTACATGTGAGCTACACATTTTTCTTAAAGATCGGGCTGCTTCAATTCGAATAGGGAGACTTACTTCATTAAAAGCAGAAACTAAAGATGGAATACTTGATTTCAAATTCAATTCGCCTAAAGCCCAAGCAGCGCCTCCTCTTATATCTTCGTGCTGTAATCCATCTGCAAGGACTTGTATAAGGAGTTTGCCGGATTGTTCAGAAGGCAGCTCACCCAGTATGATGACAGCCTCTAAACGATGCTCTAAATAATCAGAATTCAAAATGGATTCAATAAAGTTGTAGCCAATTGGGGCGTTTGATCTGGCTAATGCAGCAGCAGATTCCAGCTTTACATATATGTGCTCTGCACCGTCGTTGATTCTTTCTATTAGCGGATTTGTATCAAATTGACCTTTTAAAAAAGAATAAGCCTTGGCAGCGCCGTATCTTTCTGAAATTGAGGCACTTGTTAACAAATTTTGATAATAATTCTGAGGGTCAATTTCTCTCGTGGGGATTTCTCTTAGCACAGGGGTTACTGATGCCAATATTTGATGCCGATAGATTTTTTCTCCTTCTACAACACAAGGAGTTAATTCTATACCTTTCTTCGTTAATGCTAACGATATAGTCCGGCTATCAAAGCTTCTTTTGAATTTAATTCTACTTGAGATGTTTATAACTTGGCCATCACTACTTGCTACCGAGCTAGGCCAGGTTAAACGAGATTCAAAACCTTCTTGCGCTCCCTTAGGTTTTTCCTGAATAACCTTGTTATCCGCTAGTGCCTTACGCAGATCAACTATTTTGATATATTGAACGTTGTTATCTGCTACCCAATCAACAGGTTCATCGCCACTCTTTTCACACACCACCAATGCTGCAAAATCTTCATCCTTCAAACCAAAATCCCAGCCGCGTGTCTCATCTGCTGAAGAATGTGACATTGTAATAAGGAGTTTAGTTTTGGCCCTTGATTCAATCCTTATACCTGAATTTATACAGAGAATATCAGGGACTCGGACTCTTTTAATTTTAATCGTTTTCCATATTTTATAACCAGTAGAACCCCTTTCTAATTCAACTGGATTATGACCTTGATTCGTCAAATCTTCAATAACCTTTTGGGTACCGATTGCACCAATAGCAAGTTTTTCCAAAAAGCTTTCATCTGTTTTGAATGATCTCTGTGCCATATCTTCCTTTAATCACCTCGCCTTGTTGGGCAAATATTTTAGATTCTCTCACGTACCACTAACCGTCTGTAATGCTCTCCGAGAACGGTCAATCGACAAGCTTTGCTCTCCATTGCAGCATTCCACATATGCTGTGCTTCGACAGGAACAACTAAGTTCACACGATTAAATTTTTGCAAGATAGCAAATTTTAGTATGTTTTCAGGATCTGGCGCAGGCATGCCTTCACTACGACCTTTCATTTCAGGCTCAAATGTCGGATCAAGTGGAAATTGATGACCCGGCTCAGGAAAGAACTCTGTTAATCTACGAAGGTCATCTAATTGAACGATAGGCTGTACCTTCCGTAACGAAACAAAACTCTTCACATTCGTTTTAAACACAGGCCGTTGCTCCCAAGCACCTAATGATTGATCAATGTACGCATAGATGCTACCAGGAGTGACGTCACCTAAAAGATTGGCTGCTACTCCGTTTAGCGCATCAACAAACAACGTGGTAAATACACCCCTACCATTTTCTTCTGTAGCATATTGATCTTCAGTTGAGGCTGTTAGAATAGTAATCCCTTCAGCAAGCACTGCATTGTTACTAGAGGTTGGTGGTGTTCCTGCAATACCAGAATGGCAACTATCCAGAATTATAATTTTGTTTCTTGCTTTGGATTCATTGGCTAATGCTAATATCTCCGTAAGAGAAACTCCTTCGTCTCCTCTTTTAGAATCACTTGATAGAAGGTATCCTCCTGATGACTCAATATGTCCGTGCCCAGCAAAATAGAAAAGAGCTATTTCACTATCATCGGAAAATAATTTTTTTACATAATCTTTTATCTGACCTCGAGATACGGTATCAGTCGCCCCTGTGCCAGTAAATAGCTGTACGTCGAAGTTTACTGAGCCATCACCATGTCTTTCTATTATCGCCTTTACCGCATGAGCATCATCAACACAGCCGTATAATGATGAACCATGTTCGTAATAATTTATACCGACAATTAACGCCTTTCTCATTATTGCCTCCTATATTGAATAATTCCGAATGGCGTTAACTATAGATGAACTTTGCCATTTAACGATTACATCAGCATTGTCTTTGACTATTTTGGACGTTTTTTCTGAACCCCAAGGCTCTACAGCAACGATTGGTTTATCAAATACCTCCTTGCAAATTTCTATTTCCTTATTAATCCATTTGGAATACGTGCTATATACTCCTGCAAGAATAATTACACAGTTTACCGGAGAAATCTGGTTCTTAATTGCATCATAGAGTGCTGTTTGATTAGGCGCATCATGTATCGGGTCATCCTTAGGTACAGAGTAATCTGTCCATTTAAAATTGGGATGTTCTTCAAAAAACGATACAAGCTTGTCGTAAGCATCTCCATAAGCCCAAGAGTGACTAATAAATAGTCGGTAGCTTTTAAGTTCTGGCATCGTAATTGTCTCCTTTTCTTTATTGATCGTTTAGTTGCCCAACGGTGCTGGTAAGCAGGGGCGGTTTAGGGCTGAGACATTTGCATAGCGGAGGAAACGGTTAAGAAAGCTTCAAAATCGCCAACCGCTATTTATAAGCCCTCTGCTTGACTAGCGTGGTTAGATTTACGGTTAAAGGAATAATATTGAGAGTATGATTCCGATAATAGCGCCAATCAG
>JAYEMY010000052.1:0-4919 GCA_034718455.1 Thermodesulfobacteriota bacterium | reverse complement strand
TTCTGCTTTTTGTCGAAATTAGATTCACGCAGTTCCGGAACGTAGCTGGCAATTTGTTCGATACCGATCATGATTTCACCAAAGAAAAATAAATTTGGCCAATAACCTCTCTGTGGCAAAGGATTTCTGACTTCGTAAGACGATTCTTGAAGTTGTGCCTCTGTTCTATGACAAATCTTGAAAAATCGCTATCTTGCAGCGGCCGAGTAAGCTCAAGCTTAGTAAAAAACCACTTGGCATCCTTGCTAGGGAAAAGCCTGTTGTGCAATTGTTTTGTCATTGAGACGATCACCTCAATTGGCGAATAGCCTGTTTTGCCAGTGATCATGATTGCTTGATCTCTGACTTTACATAGTGCTTCAATCCGCGTTTCATCGTAATCGTATCGAGATTCGATTGGACGGTCTCTTTCGATTAACCATCCCGCAACTTCGCCTTTATCCAGACCAACTACAAAATCTGCAACAACTTCATCTGGTTTATCCGTCAATTCTCCGGATCCTGCCCAAACAAGGTCGCAGTCTTTAAACGCCATGGTATGAATAGAAAGCCTCAAAGAGAGCAAGGTCTTGCCATCATATTTGCTATTAGTTTCCGTAATGATAGCAGTATAGATATCTGTACCCTGTACATAGCTGCGATTACCCTTGAAAGAAAAATGAAGTGGAATATGTTCCATTGTAGTATGCTTCCCATTCGGTTTGTGAATTATGCCCCTTCAACATTCAGCGAATTATCACAAGTCATCGTTACATTATGCTGTATTTGGACAATGCCCGGCACTACAACTGTTAGGGCTTATTCAATCGGTGTTATCAAGAACCTTTCGAAATGCCTCAACAACATCCTCTACATCCTTCTCACTCAACGCCGCCGACAACGGTAACGAAAGAGTTCTTTCACCAATCCATTCGGCATTAGGAAAATCCCCTTCTTTCCAGCCGAAAGTTTTGCGATAAAATGGATGCAGATGAACGGGCACGTAATGAACGCCAACTCCGATATTTTCAGCCGTGAGGGCATTCAGGACCCAATCCCTGCTTTTTCCCATGCTGTCAATATCTATCAGTGGCGTATAAAGATGATAGGCATGTTTCGTATTGGGCTCTGGTTCAACCGGTATAATACAGGGAAGATTCTTGAAAGCCTCATTGTATTTATCCCAAATACCCTGTCTGTGCTTCCAGTATGTGTCCACTCTTTTCAACTGATGAATTCCCATGGCAGCCTGGATGTCCATCATATTGTATTTATATCCCGCATGTATAACTTGGTAATGTTTATAGCCTTCATCAGAAAACCGTTTCCATGCATCCTTACTCATACCGTGAAGCCCAAGGACTTTTATTCTGCCTGCAAAACGGTCATCATCTGTAATAACCATTCCTCCTTCACCAGTTACCACGTTTTTAGTTACATAAAAGCTGAAACAAGCAATGTCTCCAAATCTGCCTGCTTTTTGGCCGTGATACTCCGATTCAATTGCGTGGGCACAGTCCTCGATAACCAGGAGATCATATTTATGGGCAATGTCCATGATTTGGTCCATATCACAGCACCGTCCGGCGAAATGTACAGGGAGTATTGCTTTTGTCCTGGCAGTAACATTTTTTTCAATTTCTTCAGGAAGGATGTTCATAGTCTTCCTGTCACAGTCCGCTAGGACCGGTGTGGCGCCACAATGAATAATGGCATTAATGGTAGCGCAAAAGGTCATGGGAGTGGTAATTACCTCATTTCCAGGTCCAATACCTGCAGCAAACATGGAAAGATGTAGGGCCGCAGTGCATGAATTCAGGGCAATCGCGTGTCCAGAGCCTTTGAATGCTGCAAAATCTTCTTCAAACTCACGAACTTTGGGGCCGGTACCAATCCAGCGGCGGCGCATACATCCTACGACCTCCTCAATTTCAGGCTCTTCAATTAATGGGGCACCAAAAACCAAGAAATCTTCCTTTGTTCGTACGGGCAGCCCTCCTTCCAAGGCTAACTCTTTCATAGTTTTTCAAGCCCCCCCATTCTTTTCCTCTATAAAATGAAATCCATGAGCTAAGGAATGTACAATAAATAACTTGAACAAATTAATGTTTTTTTGCCGTTTGCTTCGTTGCTCGTCGATCACATAACCCGTTATGCTCGCTCCTCGCGCCTTGAATACAACAAAAAACCGGCATCCTTCATTCTGTAGTTTACACTTTTTCAACATAGATGGATGCCAGCCATTAGCCATTAGGTGTTAGCCATTAGGTAAAAATTTTGTATAAAAACGGACTGTTAAGCTAAAACCTAACGGCTAATAGCTAATCGCACAAGTCATATTTTTTGAGCTATATTACCCCTAAAAGTGTAAACTACTTTTGACGTGTCGTGAAGGATGCCAAAAAACCCTATTAATTTTTGTTCAACTTATTTATCTCCCGTTCCTAACGTTGATAACAAAAGTAACTAAAAGTCTCTTCTGCCATATTCATTCACACTTGTCATGCTTCGCTGTCAACTCGTATCGTTACCTTCCTCTGTATAGTTATTAATCGGTCAAAATCACTTCCCAATACCCATTTCGGTCACTTCCAATGCGTTTTATTCGCCCCTCAGCCTTTAATTTTGCAATATGCCCTTTAATCGTATTCGGACTTTTTGCGAGAGTTCTTGCGAGGTCTTCACGCGTCATATTTGGATTTTTACTCAAAAGTGCAAAGATTTGATCACGCGTTTGAGTTTTCTGGGTGGTTTTCTGGGTGGTTTTCTGGGTGGTTTTCTGGGTGGTTTTGAAAACCGTTACCTTAAAACCGTTTTGGATTTCCTCAAAGACCGGTTGGGGCAGAGTATACTTATTAAAGGCCTCGAGGATCCTCTTGATTCCTGAGCCATATTTTTCGATTATTCCAGCTTCCTTAAATACTGTTGCGATCTGCTTATTTCGAATGGAGGGAGAATAGTCTCCCCGGATTAATTGATCTGCGGTCAGTCCATTCGGCAGATTGCCAGGATTGTAGAATTCAATATGGTCATCAAAAACTTTTATGACGGAGTCGTTTGAGGACATGTAGTCCCTATGAACAATCATATTTACAACGATTTCACGCAATGCGTCGAGTGGATATTCCCATCGTTCTTCGCGTTGGGCTTTCCCTGAAATAATGTAAGCCCTTCCCATATGCTTACGGATGAACTCAAGAACTGTTTCCACCTCACCAATAATGTCCGAACGAATGGTCAAGCTGTCTCTGATTGCGGTTTCACTTGCAAAATGACCTATTTCTATTGTACTTAGCAGGGAATCGTCGGTAGTAAAAAGCAAATAACATCCATGTGTAATTTTTTCCTTTTGGAGTAATTCAAATTTTCTCAGCACCGTCATTGGGTCATCCATGATTGGATAGGGGCGAATTTTGTTGGCCAATTCAATAAAGCGATTTACTTTGTCCAGCGAGATATCTTCGAGTGTATGTTGTGTGTCATAGTAATGATCCCAGCTTGAATGGTGTGTTTTGAGATGCAGAGCGGATATTTCGTGGATGCTCATTTGATGGTTGGAATTTTGGATACGTTTGAAATACTTACCTTTATAACTTATGGGTTTAACCGGATACTCAATTATCTTGAGGATCACTACGGTCCTATTGTTTACTGTTATTACTGACACATCTGGAGCAATGGAAGGTGCGGTGTTGAGCTTGATCTGGTTGGTCCAATTTTGCAGAGTTTCCTTGCCTAATTGAACGCCACAAAGTTTTCCGCTATTTTGGACCCCTATGACAATGATGCCGCCTTTCGTATTTGCAAAAGCAGCCAGTGTTTCTATTGCTTCTTTGTCAAAAGAAGTCTTGAATTCAACCGTATCGGATTCCCCCTTTTTGACGAGATCCCGGAAGATCTGTTCATTCATTTTTTATCTTCCCTTTGCTTCCCATATCAGTACACGGGGTCGTTTTCCCAATTCCGGCAATAGGTTCTTGTATTCATCCCTGCTCAACACGAGAGAACGTATTTTTCGCTTAATGTATCGTTCTGTTTTTCTACTCAAGTCATTGAGATGATATTGATCAACATCTCCAACTAATAAAAGATCAATTATGCCCGTATCTTTACCTTCCGCGTAATCGTCAATCAGGTATGCTTCTTCAATATCACCCAACCTGTTAACGATCCCGTCAATGACCTGGTCAATGCCCATTACCTTGCTTACCATGGATTTGAGCTCGGGAAAGAGCGGATGACTGGTATCCGCTGAATAATAGATCTGGCGGCCGTCCTTTTTGGATGTGAGCAGTTTTGTCTTTGTAAGCTGGTTGAGTTCTTCCCGGACCGAATTCGTTGAGACATTAAATTCCTTGGCCAGTTCTCTCAGGTATGACTTTGTCTCCGGGTTAAAAAAGAAACGGATTAACAGTTTTATCCTCGTCTTTGAGGCTATGATTCCTGCAAATAGATTTTCCATGACTGAACACCTTATGAGTAGTATATCTACTCATAACATATCATTCGTATTTGTCAAGATGTTTTATAATTACTCAGGATCAAGGGTCAAGGTTGGCTACTTTGGGGATTTGGAGAAGCGAATCATTATTAATTTCCAGGTTGACATTTTGCTACCTTAAAATCTGTCAGGCCATTGTTGAGCCTGATGAAGGACTCTCAAAATCTGAACTGTTTTGTTTTTGATGCGATAGGGTACGATATAGGGCATATTCGGAATCACCAATTCTTTTGTCCCTTCAACCCGGCCCGGCTTGCCGATACCCGGATGCTCTGCCGGCATCTCAAGAGCCTTAACGTAATCATTCACTTCCCCCCCCACTGACAGCCAACAGCCTTTTACGGGTTTCAAAGCACAATCCGTTGAGAATACGACTTTTGGTGCAACCTTGTCCGCGGTTGAAACCCTGCAAAAGCCTGTCGGCTGCCAGGGAGTGTGA
>JAYEMY010000051.1:0-17776 GCA_034718455.1 Thermodesulfobacteriota bacterium | reverse complement strand
CAACAGCCTTTTTCGGGTTTCAAAGCACAATCCATTGAGAATACGCCTTTTGGTGCAACCTTGTCCGCGGTTGAAACCCTGCAAAAGCCTGTCGGCTGCCAGGGAGTGTGAACGGTTAATGTGCATCATGTCCTTCCTCATCTACCCAAGGCCGGGGACCGATGGCAATATCCAGCACCTCGTCCATGTGACGAACCGGTTTGAAATCAAGCTGTCTGCGGATATTTGCCGGTATTTCTTCCAGGTCCATCAGGTTCTGCTCGGGAATTATAACAGTGTGAATGCCGGCCCTCAGTGCCGCCAGGGCCTTTTCCTTAAGCCCTCCAATAGAAAGAATCCGGCCACGCAAAGTTATCTCCCCTGTCATGACCACATCCTTATTGACCGGCTTATGTACCAGGGCAGAGACAAGAGCTGTGGTAAGGGTTATGCCTGCGGAAGGTCCGTCCTTGGGTATGGCCCCGGCCGGCACATGGATATGTATGTCCTTTTCCTCAAAGACATCCGGGTCAATACCAAGCTCTTCGGCCCTGGACCTTGCGTAACTTAAGGCGGCTTGGGCCGACTCCTTCATGACCTCGCCCATAAGTCCTGTCAAGGTAAGTTTCCCACTTCCCTTCATGATGCTGGCCTCGACTCGAAGAATTTCTCCTCCAAAAGGAGTCCAAGCAAGCCCTGTTACAACCCCTACCTGGCTCTCTTCCTGTTCTATATCCGTTTCATACTTCGGGATACCAAGATAGTGTTTAATATTGGCACCGGTGATTTTAAAATCCCCTTTCTCTCCCTCGGCAATCCGTCTCGCCGTCTTTCTGCAAATTGCGCCGATCTGCCTCTCAAGTTCCCGGAGTCCTGCCTCCTGGGTATAATCTGAAATTATCCTTACGAGCGCGGCATCTGATATCTTCAGGACTTTTTCCGAAAGCCCGTGTTCCTTGAGCTGTCTGGGGATCAGGTATTTCTTTGCAATGGCCTTTTTCTCTTCGCTGGTATAGCCGGATAACTGGATCACCTCCAGTCGATCAAAAAGGGCGGATGGAATCGTATCAGATGCATTGGCAGTAAGGATAAACATTACTCTTGAAAGATCAAAGGGCAGATCCAGGTAATGATCAGTAAATGTATTGTTCTGCTCAGGGTCGAGGACCTCCAGAAGAGCGGCAGCCGGGTCCCCCCGAAAGTCAGCCCCTATTTTGTCCACCTCATCCATCATAAACACAGGATTGTTACTTCCACCTCTTTTAAGTCCCTGGATAATTCTTCCAGGCAGAGCGCCGATATATGTCCTGCGGTGACCTCGAATCTCCGCCTCATCCCTGACACCACCCAGAGATATCCTGATAAACTTTTTTCCAATGGTTCGAGCTATAGAACGGCCAAGAGAGGTCTTGCCAACCCCTGGTGGACCTATAAAGCACAGAATCGGCCCCTTTGCGGAAGGGTTGAGTTTTCTGACAGCGATGTATTCAACTATGCGCTCCTTAACCTTTTCCAGGTCATAGTGATCCTCATCCAGAATCTTCTGTGCTCTGCGCACGTCCAGTTTGTCCTTTGTGCTCTTTGACCATGGGACCTCAACCAACCAGTCGACATATGTCCTCACCATAGATGCCTCAGAGGCTTCGGGGTGCATTGACTCAAGCCTCTTAATTTGTTTGAGAGTTTCCTTCTCTGCCTCCTTGGGCATCTTGACCTTGCTGACCTTTTTTCTCAGCTCTGCCAATTCTTCAGATTCCTCGTCGATTTCGCCTAGCTCACGTCTTATGGCTATCAACTGCTCCCGGAGAAAATATTCTCTCTGGGTCTTGGTCATTTCCCCCTTGGCCTCGGACTGGATTTTGGCTTGCACGGTGGAGACCTCAAGCTCTCTATTGAGCAAATTATTTACTTCCTTTAAACGCGCCAAAGGATCTGTCATTTCGAGCAAACGCTGTGCCTCAGCGGATTTCAAGTTAAGATTGGATGCCACGATATCCGCCAACCTGCCTGGTTCCTCAACACCATTTAAAATAGCTCCCATCTCAGGAGTAAAGACACCTTTAAGATTAAACAATTTTTCTGCCTGATCTCTTACATTTCGAATAAGGGCCTCTACCTCTATGGATATCTTGGCAGGCTCTTCTTCATTGACAGTCTCTATGCGGACTTTAAAGCAAGGTTTGTCCTGCAGGAATTCCCGAATAGTCCCTTTTACAAGGGCCTGACCAAGGACTTTGAGACGCCCGTCAGGAAGCTGAAGGGTCCTCATTATCATAGCCACAACGCCGGTCTTATATAATCCATCCTTGGACGGATTTTCTTCTGAGGCGTCCTTCTGTGTAACCAGAAAAATCATCCTGTCCGAAGCCAATGCCTCATTTATTGCGGCCACAGAGGCTTCTCTCCCAATGAAAAGGGGAATAATCATTGAAGGAAAGACTATCACGTCCCTTACCGGCATCAGAGGAAGCTCTTCAGGTATCTCTAAAGGCTCCTGGTCATCATCTATCTCAAGCAGATTTGTAATAGTATCTTCTATGTCCATTTTGACTTGGTTACTCCCTTTTTATTTATATCTAATTTTAGCTATTAGCTGTTAGCTTAATAGTCTGTTTTTATACAAAGTTTTTTACCTAATGGCTAACAGCTAACAGCTAATAGCTCAATTCATGTCATAAGGTGACATGCTATAAAATGATCCTTAGCAACTTCCGTCCAGCAAGGGCGTTCTGCGCTGCACCTGTCTGTAGTCAGACTGCACCGGGGGAAAAAGGCGCATCCCTTTTGGTATCTATCTTTTTTATAATTATATATTAATCCATAATCCCTTTTCTTTGCCTCCACGTCCATCTTTGGGTCCGGCACAGGAACAGCACTCAGAAGAAGCGATGTATATGGATGATGGTGATTTGGTGATTTGGTGATTTGGTGATTTGGTGATTGCAGAAATGCATTTTTGGGCATCAATTCCATAAGCTGACCTTTATACATAACAGCTACACGATGGCTTACAAACTGTATTACAGGAAGGTCATGCGAGATAAACAGGAAAGAGAGTTTATGTCTTTCCTGGAGGTCAAGGAGCAGATTTATAATCTGGGCCTGAATAGAGACATCAAGAGCAGATGTCGGTTCATCGGCAACTATCATCTTCGGAGTTGTGGCAAGGGCCCGGGCCAAACCGATACGCTGACGCTGGCCTCCACTGAACTCATGTGGATAGCGGTTCAGGATCTGTTCGTCCAGGCCGACTTCTTTCAGCAGTGCTGACACACGCTCTTTATAATAATTTTTGTGGCACAGTCTGTGTATTTTCAAAGGTTCGCTCAGGATCTTAAAGATCGTCTTTTTGGGATTTAATGAGGAAAAGGGATCCTGAAAAACCATCTGTGCATGACGCCGGAAATTTTGCAGCCTGGTTTTATCAAAATCAGCAATGTCATATCCGGAAAAGAAAACCTGCCCGCTCGTAGGAGATTCAAGGCCCAAGGCTATCTTGGCCAGTGTGGATTTACCACAGCCGCTTTCTCCCACAAGTCCTAAGATTTCACCTTCTTTAACAGATAGATTAACCCTGTCCAGTGCCTTAATACTGTATGAATCTGAGGCAAAAAAGCTATGCCGTACGGAATAGTCCTTGCTGACGGCTTTGAATTCACAGATCGGATCTTTCATATAGGATGGTTATACCACAAAACCTCCTAAAATGTGATTCTTGGAACCTCACTCCAAAGTCCTTCAAGGTCGTAAAAGTCCCTTATGGGTTCGTAAAACAGGTGTACAATAACGTCTCCATAGTCCATTAATATCCACTTACCCTCTTGTTCCCCTTCAATTCCCCTGCACTTGATCCCCTTCTTGCTCAGGTCCTTGCGCATCTTGCTTGCAATGCCCTGGACATGCCGGGTAGATCGCCCATGAGAGATTATGAAAAAATCAGCAAGGGAAGAAAGACCTCTCATGTCCAGGATTACAATCTTTTCCCCCTTGTTTTCCAGAATTCCCGAAACTATTTGTTGAGCTGGTTCATCTAACGATGCGACTTTGGATTCTTTATTCTCTAAAGATGGTGAAGGGTCGCCTGCCGGCTCAGCATACAAGCTATTTCTTTCCATATATTTCCTGACTTCTTCAGGGACAAGAAAACGCACAGAAAGACCGGATTTTGCCCTGCGCCGTATATCAGTCCCTGATATTGCAAGGTGAGTTACTGAATAAAGGTAGATAGCACCTTTATCATGGGCAGTAAAAATGTCCTTTTCCTCTTGGATACGATGATTCGGAAACGCTCGGGATATGACCTGCTTCAACCCTGACGAGTCTTCATAATCCCGTCTCATGATTACCAGAGAGCCATAGTCCGTGAGGCTGCCATAGTCCTTCCATGTCGCAATATCGAGGAAAGCATCACTTCCAAGAATAAAGAAAAATTTTGCCTTATCTTTATATTTTTCTCCAAGTTCCTTTAAGGTGTCAATGGAATAGGATGGCCCGGGACGTTCGTCTTCAATGGCTGTAGTCTTGAAATGGTCAGTAGAAGTTACTGCCAGCTTCACCATGGCAAGACGGTGGGCAAAGGACGTAAGGGTTGATGGTTCCTTATGCGGCGGCAGGGCAGCAGGCATAAACCAGATTTCATCCAGTTCCAGGGCCTCCCTGATCTCCTCAGCCGACCTGAGATGGCCAAAGTGGACAGGGTCCAGCGTGCCTCCTAACAGACCTATGCGCACACTAGCTCCTTATCTGGCCATCACCAAAGGCAATGAATTTCGTGGTGGTGAGTTCCTCAAGCCCCATAGGGCCATAGGCATGCAGCTTGGAGGTGCTGATTCCTATCTCTGCTCCAAGGCCTAGCTCCCCGCCGTCATTAAAGCGGGTTGATGCATTGACGATAACCAGAGAGGCATCTACCTCTGACAGAAACCTCCTCGCCCTTGCGTAGTCCCTTGTGACTATGGCATCAGTGTGATTCGAACCATAACGGGCAATATAGTCCATGGCCTCATCTATGCTATTAACCACCTTTACAGCCAGGGCCAAGTCTAAAAACTCCTTTCCCCACTCCTCATCAGTAGCTACTTTGGCAAAAGGCACCAATCCACAGGTGTACTCACACCCACGGAGTTCCACACCGGCATCCTTGAATGACTCAGCCATTAAGGGCAAAAACTTATCTGCAATATCTCTGTGTACAAGCATACCTTCCATGGCATTACAGACCCCGGGCCTATGTACCTTGGAATTTAAACATACCTCTTTGGCCATGTTCATGTCGGCCCACTTGTCAACATATACATGACACACGCCCTTGTAATGCTTCAGAACGGGGATGCGGGAATGCTCCGCCACAAAACGGATAAGGCCTTCACCTCCCCTTGGGATTATGACATCTATTTCCTCTTCCCTCTTCAGAAGCTCTGTAACTGCCGCCCTGTCAGTAGTTGAGACTACCTGCACCGCCTCTCCGGGTACTGAAAACTCTTTCAGCACATCCTGTAGTATGGAGGCCAGGGCCAGGTTGGAATAAAGGGCGTCCGATCCGCCTTTAAGAATTATCGCGTTTCCTGTTTTAAGGCACAGGCCCGCTGCGTCTATGGTGACATTCGGCCGGGACTCGTAAATCATTCCAATTACACCCAGTGGTATTCGAACCCTGCCCACTGTGAGGCCGTTGGGCCTCTTCCACATCTTTGGAATCTCGCCCACAGGATCAGGAAGGGCCACTACGTCCCGAAGTCCTTCAGCCATTGAATCAATAGTTTTATCGGACAGTATTAAACGATCCATAAAGGCAGAAGTGACACCTTTTTCGTTTGCCTTTATAAGGTCTCTTTCGTTCTCTTCCTGCAGCTTTTCCCGGGTATCTATTATTCGTTCCGCAGTCCTCAACAGAACGTCATTTTTCACAGTAGTCGAGAGCTTTGCTACTTCCCTGGCTGCTTTTTTCGCCCCTATCGCCATTTTTGCTATTAAACTTTGTATTTCGCTCATAATAAAATCACCATATTATCCCTGTGTATGACCTCACTCGTTCCTTGATAACCGATTATGTCATATATTTCACCGGTCTGACAACCACAAATCTTGCGAATGTCCCGGGAATTGTAGTTGCTGAGCCCAACAGCGATCTCTTTCCCCGAACCATCACAACACACCACACAGGCCCCGGCCTCAAAATCGTCCTGAACCGATTTAATCCCGACGGGCAAAAGGCTTTTACCATTATCCACCATTGCCTTGACTGCTCCCCGATCGATTTCAAGAATTCCTTCTCGGGCAAGTGTAAACACGATCCAGGGCTTTCGCCCATGTATCCTTCTCTTGCTGGCGCAAAACAGCGTGCCCAGGTCTTCTCTTGCAAATAGCCGCGTCAATATCCGGTCAGTCCTTCCTTTAGCAACCACCATAGGGACACCGCAAGCAGTCACCATTTGGGCCGCCTCCAATTTAGACTTCATACCCCCCCGGCCGGCCCTTCCCGGGCAATCACTGGCAAGATCAGTTATTGATTTATCTACCTTGGAAACCTCTGGAATACGCCGTGCATCTGCGTTTTCTCTCGGATCTCTGTCATAAAGCCCATCCACATCACTTAGGCATATAAGGACCTCAGCCTCCACCAAATTCACAATCAGCACGGCCAGGGCGTCATTATCAGTGAACTGAAGTTCCTCTGTGGCCACGGTATCATTTTCATTGATAATTGGGATAATGCCCCACTGCAACAAGGTCCTTAAGGTATTTTTTGCATTAAGATAACGATACCTTGAAACCAGCCCTTCCCTGGTGAGTAAAATCTGTGCTACGTGAATACCGTGATTTTTAAAGGCATCCTCATAGGCCTGAATAAGACGCCCCTGCCCGACTGCGGCCATTGCCTGTTTCTCAGGAACGGTTTTAGGTGCCTGAAACTCAAGCAATTTTCCCATGCCGGCGGCTATGGCCCCGGAGGAGACAATGGTAACCTCCCGACCTTCCTTGCGGAGCGAGGCAACCTGGGCGCAAAGATTGGCTATTACCTGATCATCAAGGCCTTTTTCGTCAGTGAGGACAGCGCTTCCCACCTTGATTATAACCCTGCGTATGGATTGTAAAAACTTACGGCCCTGTGCCTGATGCCTGATTTCCATTTATTAAATTGTTCTCCGGTGTCGAAACTGGAAATTCGAAATTTGAAATTAGGTAACACATCTATATCCTTAGTGTTTTCCCCAATTTCTAATTTCAAGTTTCACTGCCAAAATACAAGATCAACAAAGTGTAAACTACTTTTGACTTGCCGTGAAGGATGCCACTATCTGATACAAATCCTCCATAAGCGAAGATACCCCAAATCCGGTAAGGGCTGAAATAGTATGGATCTTGTGGCCTTCTTCAGCCAGGATTTCTTTGGCTTTTTCCCTATCGCCATCATCTGTAATATCAATCTTATTCAAGGCTATTGCCTGAGGTTTTTCAATAAGAGGGGCATGGTATTTTTTTATTTCATCCCTGATAGTCCGATAGCTGCGCAGGACCGACTTGTTCCCTTGGGAGGCATCCAGAACATACAGCAGGACCTTGGTCCTCTCAATATGCCTTAAGAAATCAAGGCCCATTCCGACGCCCTTGTGGGCCCCCTCGATAAGACCCGGTATGTCAGCTACTACCATGGTCCTGTCATCAGAAAGTTCTACCACACCCAGATTCGGCACAAGGGTAGTAAAGGGATAATCTGCTATTTTGGGCCTTGCCGCGGATATCTTGGCGAGCAGAGTTGACTTCCCTGAATTGGGAAGCCCTATGAGACCTACGTCACCGATAAGCTTCAGTTCAAGAAGCAGCCATCGCTCATCCCCAGGCAGGCCGGGCTGGGCATTGCGTGGTGCCTGACGTGTTGAGGACACAAAACGGGCGTTTCCTTTTCCGCCCAGGCCTCCCTTGGCAGCAACCCAGTTTGTTATTGGATTCGTAAGATCTGCCAGCACAAAAACGTTCTCAGAATCCTTTACTAAAGTACCGGAGGGCACTTCTATTACAATATCCGAACCACTCTTGCCGTGCTGGTTTTTCCCTTTTCCAGCCCGGCCCTTCTCTGCCTTGAAGTGACGCTTTCTACTAAAAAAAAGCAGTGTGTTAAGCCCGGTATTCACCCTGAGGATAACATTTCCCCCGCGGCCTCCGTCCCCGCCATCAGGCCCTCCCTTAGGGACAAAACGTTCCCGCCGAAAGCTCACGCACCCAGCCCCTCCATCTCCAGCCTTGACGTATATTTTGGCCTGATCAACAAAATCCATAAAATCCTAATTATCTATATCTACAATAGGCGTTTACTCAACAAATAGATGGGTTTATTTGGCATCCTTCATTCTGTAGTTTACACTTTTTCAACATAGACGGATGCCGGGCATTCATTAGCTGTTAGCTATTAGCTATTAGCTGTTAAAGGATGCCTAATCAATCTTGGTGAAATTATTTATATTACAAAAAGACGGTTTGGTGAAGGCAAAAAGCAGAGCTTTGTCGTCCGACAGATCAGGTTGTTGATGTCAGATTTATTTAAGGGACTCGGGGAAAACTAATGTACTAAGTATTGGGCTTGGATTTGGGTCAGATTGGATCGATTCGATTGAGCAAAACCGCAGGTATAGCAGTGCTACGTCGAGGATTTTGCGATTGAGAATCGATTCAAGACAGCATGAACACAAGATGCAAGATGGTACATTAGTTTTTTTCGAGTCCCTAAAAATGGAGGGATCAGGAAGCGGTGCTTTGCATAGGGTAGACGCTGATTCGCTGTCGATTTCGCACTGTCTCGAACTTCACGACCCCGTCTGCTTTGGCAAACAAGGTGTAATCCCTACCCATGCCCACATTTTGTCCTGGATAAAACCTGGTTCCCAACTGACGGACCAGGATGTTTCCGGCCCTTACGATCTGGCCGCCAAAACGTTTTACGCCTCTGCGCTGGCCCTGACTGTCGCGGCCATTGCGTGAACTGCCACCGGCTTTTTTGTGTGCCATAATTAAATCTCCCTAGACGCTGATCTCTTTAATCTCAAGGGTAGTGAAAGGTTGTCTGTGCCCGCGCTTGACCTTATAGCCTTTGCGCCTTTTTTTCTTCATAACAACTACTTTTTTACCACGGCCGTGCTCCAAAATCTGAGCTCGTACTGTAGCAGCTTCCACTACAGGCCTGCCGATTTTAGTTTGGGTATTGTCCACCACCATCAGCACTTCAGATATCTCGACCTCCGAGCCTGCTTCAGCATCGAGCTTTTCCACCCTGAGTACTTCCCCCGGACAAACCTTATATTGTTTTCCGCCTGTCTTAATAACAGCGTACATGTTTTCCTCCAAGATTAACTAAAAAAACAACGAGATCAGAAACTAACATGAAATCAATAACTGTCAAGGATATTTGCTTCTTACTTATTGCTGGCATCCGTCTATGTTGAAAAAGTATAAATTACAGAATGAAGGATGCCCATCAATCCAACATTTGATCAATCCCAACCAGCTTCCAGTCTGAACTGCCAACCGGACGGGCAAAAGTCCACTTTTCAGCAAACTTGACCGGTTCGGTCCGGCTGCCTTCAATCACCGTGTCTGTGGATTCATCCACAGTATAATCAAGGAGATTGGCGGTAAAGAGGACGGTAAGGTATTCTTCGTTTTTACCGACACCGGCATCCTCTATTTTTACTTTTCTGACTGCGATATTTTCCAGGCGGTTAATCCGGTTTTTTTGTTTCATCTCCTGAAAATCTTTCATGTACTCTGCTGACAACTCAGGCCCCAAAAGGTGTTCTATCGTGGAGATATCACGGCGCATCCAGCCGGCTTGCACCTTGAAGAATACGTCTTGAGCAAATTCCTTGAATTTTTCCTCGTCAAAGCTCCGGTCTGACATCCGTATCATGTTGAGAGCATCTGATATAGTGTCAGGTGGCGGGGCATCTATCCCGACAGGCGAGGCTCCCGGCATAGGTCCATCATGCCGGCTTGGAGGCGGAGGAACAGGGGGTGTCCGGCGGGCATGAGCCCCGTTTGGTCCGAATGATCCTGGAACATTGTGAGATATTGAGGAAGATTTTTTGCGAGTAAAATGTCTGTACAGGAAATATAGCAGACCGCCGATGAGTATGATTTCAAAAAGGCCGATTCCGCTCCCGCCAACACCACCCCCCATGGCGTGACCCATGCCGCCAAAGAGCATGCTGCCGAGAAAACCTCCAAGCAGCCCTCCGCCAAGACCTCGCATAAAACTGCTGGAGCCTCTTTGGGTCGTGCTTGTTCTGGATGTGGGGGCTGTGGTCTGTTTGGTCGGACTGGTCTTCATGGGCTTGGAATATGACCGGCTTCCGCCAAAGGATCGGCCGCCGCCCCTGGCCCTTGCGTCCGCAATATCAATAAAGTTTTCAGAAACAAAGGCAAAAACAAATATGAAAAATAGTGTGGTAGATATTACCTTGAGCACGTTATTTCTCCTCCAGCATTTTTTGCAACAATAAAGCGTCTGTTGCAGCGCTTCCATCGTCAGTATTATCGAAATATATAAAAGTTTCAATACCCCACTCCCTGATTGTGCTCAGCCACTTGCAGAGCATTTCTTCTCCATAGAGACCGTGGTACAGTTCATGGGCACCGTGCAGACGCACATAGGCAAAGTCTGCCGTAACCTTAAGACTCATCGGGTGGCGACCGGCAGTGTCACTGACCACCCAGGCCACATTCTGCTTGCTCAATATATCCCAGACCTGTGGTACGTGCCAGGAGGGATGCCTGGTCTCCAGTGAGATCTTTGTATTCGGCGGTTGCATTGCCAGAAATCCTGTAAGAAGCTCTTTGTCGAACTTCAGAGACGGTGGGAGTTGAAACAGCGCCGCGCCCATCTTTTCTTTGAGCGGTTTTATATCATTCCAGAACCTGTCGATGGAATCTTGTGCAACATCCAGTCGCCTGATATGTGTGAAAAAACGTGGCGCCTTAATTGTCCATAAGAAATCCGGTGGTGTACGCCTGTACCAGCTCTCCCATGTACTTTGGGGGAAAGAGCGATAGAATGATGCGTTCAGTTCTACAGTAAGGAGTTTTGTCGAGTAGGTCTCAAGATATTTTCTTTTGGGTGTCCCTGAAGGATAGATTCTTTTAACAAAGCTTTCATAGTTCCAGCCGCTGGTGCCTATGTGGATATCAGGCATAGTCACAGGACTAATTTGTTTCTACACATTGCTCCGACATGATATTCTTAAGCTCATCAAGCCTGAATGGTTTGCTCAAAACAGCATCAATACCAACTCCTGTCAGGTCTTTTGACTCGTATTCCGCGCCCCATCCGGTAACCAGGATAACCGGCAGATCGACTTTTTTGTTTTTTGCCTTTGCCGCAACATCCCAGCCACTTATCACCGGCATGCCCAGGTCTGTAATTACCAGATCAAAATCCTCTTTATCCAGAAAGTCTATGGCCTGTTGCCCATCTGTTACTCCTATTATCTTGTGCCCTAAGCCCTCAAGCATTATTGACAATAAATCCACTATCTGCTTTTCGTCATCAACAGCAAGGATTTTCAAGGGTTGCGTTTTAGAACTCTCTGCAGTTGGAGCTTCGCTTACCTTTTGGGTCCCGGAAATGGGCAAAATAATCCTGAAAGTGGTGCCTTTACCTTCCTTGCTGTCAACACTGATCGCACCTTTTGTTTGTACTATTAGCCCGAATGAAACGCTGAGTCCCAGACCTGAGTTACCAATATTCTTAGTGGTAAAGTAAGGATCAAAGACTCTTTTTGCAATATCTTCAGACATGCCGATTCCGTCATCTTCAATTTCCAGCACTACATTGGGATCCTTTTCGTAGGATCGCATGGTTATAGTACCACCTTTTGGCATGGCATCTACCGCATTAAAAATCAGGTTTGTCAAAATTTCCCGCAATTCCGTCGGATGCATTGAGACAGGCCTTGTGTCCTTAAGATCAAGTTTTGTGTTGATGAAAATACCATTTTTCTCACTTTCATTCTTCCACTTGGGTCTTGTCAACTCTATCGAATCTTTGACTATATCACGCACGTTTGAGACTTGACTCCTGGTTTTAAGTTTTTGACTAAAACCTGTAAATGTTTGCAGTCTGCGGACTGTAAATGCCCCGTCATTAACAGCAGTTTCTATGTTCCTGACCTTGTGCAATGCCCCATGGTCCTTTATTTCCATGGCCAGGAGTTGCGCATTGCCAAGGATTGTAGTCAGAAAGTTATTGAAGTCATGGGCTATTCCGCCGGCCATGGAACCTAGGGCACTTAATTTTTCAATATAAATCAGTTTTTCCGCAGCGATTTTCTGATTCGTAAGGTCATGGACTACCAGCATGCTTCCCTGACTTTGGCCTTCGGGATCTCTTAACGTGTGCAGGAAGATATCCGCAGGTACAATGGTTCCATCCGGACGCAAAAGGTCTATGTCCGTGAGTCGGGCAAGACCTCCGGTCAGCAGCAAATTACTCAAGTTGACATAATTGGTTTTATCTTGAAATAGCTTTGCTGGAGAATGGCCTGCTATGTATTCAAGAGAACAGCCTGCAATCAAAAGAAAACCCTGATTTGCGTGCCGTATATTGCCGGCGGGATCTAAGAGGCAAATACCCTCTGGGGCATTTTCAATGACCGATTCCATATATGCCATAGCGCCATTGAGTTCCTTTTTGACATGATTGAGTTCGCTGTTTTTGGCTTCAACCAACTGTTGAAGGTACTGGTGGCTGGCATGAAGTTTGTCATGAAGCTCGGTTGTCTGGAGAAGGCGGCCTATTACGTTGGAGAGAATTACCAGATCACGCTTTTTATCAGGAGAAAAGGTCCTGGGAGCTGAGGAGCTGAGGTTGAGAACACCAATGCACCATAGAGGCAGGCAGACCAGACTGCGAGGATGAACTTTCGAGCCGGGTTTAACAGGGATTGATTCCTTTGCGCTGTCCTCTATGAACACAGGGGTCTGCGATCCAAAAACCTTCCATGCTATCCCCTCGTCCCGTTCAAATACCAGGTTATTGCAATAGGATTGCTTGTGAGGGATTTTTAGGATTTCAGAAAAACCCTTGGCTGCTGTCAGCCTCAAGCAATCTTTCTTTGTATCGTAAAGAAGAATTGAGGCATTCTCAAAATCCGTATCTTCGATAAATATGTCTATGATACACTTACAGATTTCCTCTTGAGAGATACACTGGCTTACAGCCTCTGCCATGCGGAGAATTATCTGCAGAGCCTGGATTTCATCTGTTTCTTGTCTGGACGGACTAAGGAAATCATTTCCAGGCTGTTCGACATTTTGCTCCATGGTGGATTCAGATCTCATCTGTTATGGGCCATTTACCCTTTCGCTGGATGTCCATTGCTCTGCTGCATGACTGCAAAGACCTATTTTATATACATCGGCATGAGGAGTTGATTTCTATAATATTTTCTGCATTCTTCATTTATCAGTTTACACTTTTTCCGAAAAAGCGTGTATTATCGAATTGAATGCTATAGTGGACTGGGTTTTTCGGACCAGTAGTTAAGAGTCATTTGAGAATACGCCTTTTGGTGCAACCTTGTCCGCGGTTGAAACCCTGCAAAAGCCTGTCGGCTGCCAGGGAGTGTGAACGGTTACGCAATAGGTTAGCAAAAGCAAAAAAGAGTTACAAGCAAAAGCCTGTAACTCTTTGATTTTACTGAGGTAAGCGACGGGAATACAACCTACAGTGCTTTCATAAATCTCCTTATTCCTAATCCGACTACATCGGTACGATCAGTTTTTCCGACTCCTCATTCCAAGATATGATGACATACCAGAGGGCCATTACAAAAAAGATAAGGGCCAGAGTGCCTCCATAACCAAGCCAGGTGTCAGGCATATAAACATAGGACCCGAAGACGTCATCTTCCTCCCATTCGTTCGCCTTGAACCATCCGTCCACAATGGCGTTGGTAACGCCGAAAACAGGCATCACAACCCACAACTTGATCTGACCCTCGCCCACGCGCCAAAGGACTCCTGTTCCGCAGCCTCCGGCCAGCAGGGCACCAAAGCCGAAAATGACGCCGCCCACAATTGCGACCCAACCAAAGAATCCACGGACATAATGCATGGTATTACGGAATCCCTCAGCATCTGGACAATCATCGAGATCGAAGGCATCTGGAACAATACCCGGATATTTAAGAACTGCGATCCCGATCGCCAAGACAACCACACTCAGGATCACAGACTTGGCCATTTTGGTGTCACCTGTCATATGGGGCTCTCGAAAGCCTTGGATCATACACCACCGCCCACGCTGCATTGTGTACCCCAAGCCTGCAGGAATGATCAACAGCCCTGCCAGCCGAACCAGAGAATTGTCGTCGCTGGTAGCATAAGCATTGGTACTCCAGATAAGGACACCCAGCGTCACAATACCCAGTATGATCTGGAGAGCGCCAGGGACCTGAAAGGTCTTTGCACCTCCTGAACCCCACGTGATATGCTCCATCTCCCAGTAAAGATATTTGATGCCGATCACCGCCCCGACAACAAGGCCTATCATCATGCAGAACCCGCTGGCAGAGAGATTGCCAACAGAATTGTAAAAGCCACCTATGTTACATCCACCACACATGGCGGAACCAATGCCCATGAATATTCCAGCGAACACTGCTTTTGCAAGCTCCAGTCTCGGGGGAATCCTAAAGGCAAAGTCTCCACCCATGCAGGCCGAAATAAAAGCGCCGGCCACAAATCCAAGACCAATGACAGAACCGGTGTTGAGTAAAACACCTGCCGGTTGATCTCCCCATACACCTATGCCATAGAGTAGCCATTCTCCCCAGTTTCTTATAGCGCCAACCGCACCCCATGGCCTGGCCCAGGCCAGACAAATGATGCTCAAAAGGGCAACAATGATCCCGCACACGGTGGCATTCCATTCCTCCTGACACAACACTTTGTAAAGTCCTTTGATCTTTTTTCCCAATATACCTTCACTCATTAATCCATTCCTCCCCAAAAACCTTATCTTCTAAAACTTGACTGCATATCTATATAGTGTCTGAACGAAAAGGCCGTTCAGACACAATGTTGAATTCTAAATGTTGATTTTTGAATTAAAAAAAAGGAATAATCCTAATATGTTAATGGTTACCGACCTAAATTGAGAAAACAAAATTACTAATAAATTCCCAAATAGTTTTATTTGGGTCTAAGGTTAAATCGATGGCTTTTTCATAGCAGTCTCATCAGGGGCTGTCAAGCATGATCATAGGTTTCACCAGCACTGAAAGCGCACCCGGCTCCGTCAATAACTCTTAACTCTGATTACACTGCAAAAATCCGGAAGTATGATTCCGCTCAACATTTGTGATGCGGCCCCTATACGAAGAATCGGAATCAATCCTCCATTAATCCCCGTTTCAGTCCAAATCGCAAAAAGCGATTTCCTATTAGCAGACTAATAGCGATCCATAAGTCTGCGACTGTCTTTCCGTCTTCGCAACCATTTCATTATGCCTTCGGCATAAAATATTACAATCATTCCGATAAAGATGCATACGGCTGAAATCCAGAAGATGACAAGGTGCATATCCCAGCGGCTAAGAAGAAAAAAATCCATGCAGAAAAGGACAAGCCCCAGGTGAACTAAAGAGGAGCCGAGGCGATTCCAGTACCCTTCGCAAAGAAATTTCAGACGCCGGCCAGACACCGCAAGGATAAGGACTATGGTCTGGAGTGCGGCGGAGATAACAAGCATCCATAACAGTGCTTCACGCCACCCACATACCAAGGCGGAGCCTAAACCGGTAAGCCCCAACAGTATAATAAAGGCATAAAGCCGGCGAGGAGAAAATAGCCGCTTGGGGATACATAGTCCAAGAGTCAGGAGAAGGGCCACGAGGAAGGGGGCGAGGAGACTGTTCATCTGTTCCTGAAAGGCCATTTTGATTGCCGGAGTCACGTTCTGAAGTTCAGCCCACTTGAAGTAAAACATCCCTCCTATGCATAGAATGGAGATGAGAAACAGGATTACAACTGTTACCAAAATCAGGATAAAGTCATAGTTAAATCTGCGCATTTCAGTGTCCTGTATGCTCTCCCGGAAAGAAAAACGAGGCTGTAAATGTAAAGAGCATGGCACAGAAACAGAGGATACCAAGACCGCCTACAAAACCCCACATTCCCCGGCGGGACAGGTATAGCCTGGCATGGAGATAAGTTGAAAAAACTATCCACATCATGAGGGAACTCGCGACCTTTGGATCCCACCACCAGTTTGGTCCCCAGGCCTGAAGGGCCCATGGGTATCCGAGAAGCATGCCTAACGTCAAAAAAAGGTAGCTTGCCCTTGCGTGGGCATAGGCCATGGTCTCGCAGGCCGCTTCTCCGGTCCGGAGCATGGCCACGCAACCGGCGAAAAATACCGTAAGACCGGCATAGGCCAGAAAGAGGAGAGGCGGGTGTGTCCACATGTAGTGCGCATTGTAGTAAAAAATAAGCTTGGGGTAGAACTGCATGAATAGACCGAGACGCGACATAGGAGCCAGGGGTGAAAACCAGGGACTGATTTCTTGAAAGAAGCGGGGAAGAGGTCGGTGGAAGGGATTACAGGCCAGGCAGAGCACAGCTATCTGGATGACAAGTAGGACCTGTAGCAGGATACGAAAAAATGGCTGGTTCAACCGGCGCCAGGCGAAAAGGGCCATTCCTGCATAGGCCAGAAACCAGAAAAGATACTTTTCATTTTCCAGCCAGAAGGGAAGGGCATACCTGGGCGGCGCTGCCGGATTATACGGGGGGAGTGTATAGGAAGAACGGTTATTAGCTGTTGCCAGCCATCGATTGATTTCATGGGCCAGGTTTTCCGGAAGGCGCAAGACAACGTGCTGATATATTTCCCAATGGAACCAGATGACCAGGAGCGATCCCGCTGCCAAAAAAGCCAAAATGTCTAGTATCAGGTAATATGCAACACGCTCAGGTAGTCCGCCGGGCTGTTTTGTCTGCAAGGGGATGCAGACCGCCAAGGCCGCAGCGGCAATTAGAAGAAGATAGATCAGAAAGCTGCCTGCGGTCTGATAGAAATCTATGGCTGAACCAAGGGCCGGCATTGGATGCGCTCCATTCTTGAAAACTTAAACTGTAACTACTCAGGTATTTGGTTGGAAGGTGGAAGGCTAAAGCCAATTATTAATTGTCAGTCTTCTTCTACCTTCAGCTTTCAGCCTTCAGTCTAAACACCTATTTGTTTCACTTATCCAAATTTCTAATTTCCGATTTCAAGCCGTAAACAGCTACATGGCAGCTATAGGACAAGACCCGGCGTTTTGCAAGTGGCTCAGGGAGCATTCCCGGCTTGTCCCCACATTGTAACTGTCCATCAGGGTGGTTATCTGACCATTCCAAAAGGCTCAGTCCCTTATTTTCCTTGGATTTCAGACAGCGTGGATTTCACCATACTGGACATATCTGATTACGATCCGCCGCATGTGCCGTCAAAGACATGGAGGGAGCTTATCAAAAAGGTCTGGGAAGTTGATCCCTTGACCTGCCAGCGATGTGGCTCTGACCTGCCCGCCATCGGCTTCGCCATCATCCGGCACGCCCAAGCCTGCGCCTTGCCAATATATTTCGACGGAAGGAACAGCTCCCTTTTCCAGCTTGCAGGCCTAGTTCATCCACTTTTTCGAACAGCCATGCTTGCCAGGGAGTTTACCAATAAGACCAGCAGTTGTGTGAGGGTCTTTGCGGGCAAGCCTGTGTTCTGGTCCCGACTGAAGGATCTTGAGAGTGACGAACAATGCATCAACTA
>JAYEMY010000050.1:0-4935 GCA_034718455.1 Thermodesulfobacteriota bacterium | reverse complement strand
GGAGGTTGATCCCCTTGAGGATCTCCTTGCCCTGTACTTCTACCCAAAGATCTTCTATCTGCAGCATAAAATGCCGGACCTCCTCAGTAATTATTCACTCATTCCCTGTCTGGGAGTCAAGGAATGTGAAACGGTTAAGTCAAAAAACAGAATGTAAGAGATACGCACTGGATTTACAAGAAGTTCTACCTGATAATTTCTGATTGACCAGCCAACGGCTGGAAATATCAAGCTCATTGAAAGCGGGAAGAGCTGCAGCTCGATGCGCTATTCAGACCGCCGGGAATCGGCCCTGTTGATGAACCAGAGCTAAAGCTCGACAGCATCTTCTCCACTTCCTCTGATCCGCACTCAGGACATTGAATTCCCTTAATATCCCTGGATGAAAGCACAAGACTTTCGAAATTCTTGTTGCACTTCTTGCATGTATATTCATAAATTGGCATAAGGAATTTGACCTCCACATTTTTTGAGCCGACACTGGCAAACATTTCATATGTAAGTTAATTTACAAAAGCAGGCTGTCAAGGAAGACTACTAAAAGAGGACAATTATTCACTCCCTTAATCATTAAACTAATTGCTAACCGCTAAAGGCTAATTGCTCAATTTAGGTGCAACCTTGTCCACGGTTGAAACCCTGCAAAAGCCTGTTGGCTATCAGGGGGGGAAAAGTGAATAATTATATTACGAGAGAGGAGATTAATCTTGGATAATAAGGATCAACTTCGAGAGGTCTTGTCATTTGAAACCATTAAGGCACGGATACATGAGATGGGAGAACAAATCTCCAAGGATTATCATGGACGTCCTATAGTGCTCATCGGAATTCTTAACGGGGCCTTTATTTTCATGGCGGATCTTATCCGACAAATAAAAAATCCTCTGAAGATCGACTTTGTGCGCCTGGCCAGTTATGGCTCGCAGGCAGAGTCATCGGGCCGGATAAGCTTTACTAAGGACATAGAGCTTGACATTAAGAACAGGGACGTCCTGGTTGTAGAGGATATAGTAGATACAGGTTACACACTCAAATATCTGAAAGAGGTGCTGAATCTGCACAATCCGGCTTCTGTCAAAATTTGCTGTTTGATCGACAAAAAGGAACGAAGAAAGGTGCCGATAGAAGTGGATTACGTTGGGTTCGATATCCCTCGCGGGTTCCTGGTGGGCTACGGACTGGATTTTGATGAAAATTACCGCAACTTACCCGCAGTGTACTATCTTAATCCAGGTTATAAGCCAGAGGGGTTCGTCCCGTCGGACAGGTAAGGAAATGATTACCATTGAGAAGCATTCCTCCTATGAAACGCAAACTTCTTGGTCATTGATCAATTACCCGGATTCTCCACCAGGTCTACTGAAACCAGTCTTGACACCCCCTTATCCTCCATAGTAACTCCATAAAGGACGTCCGCAATCTCCATCACTTTCTGGTTATGAGTAATAAGCAATACCTGGGACTGCTCTGATATCTTTTTTATGAACCGGTTAAACCGCACGGTATTGGCTTCATCAAGTGCGGCATCCACTTCATCCAGCAGGCAGAAAGGACCGGGCTTTATGAAATAGATGGCAAGAATCAGGGCCATTGCAGCCAATGCCTTTTCCCCTCCTGAAAGGAGATTCAGGTACTGGATTCTTTTTCCGGGAAGCTGTATTAAGTAGTCTATCCCCGAATCCAGTATATCGTCAGCCGATGTCAAATTCAGTTTAGCAGTCCCTCCTTCAAAGAGTAAAGGGAAGACCCTGGAAAGACTCTCGTTCACTGAGTCCAGGGCATCTTTAAACCTGATCCTGCAGGTACGATTGATCCTGCCTATGGCCTGTTCGAGGTCGTCGATTGAGCTGATAAGGTCATCTTTCTGGGAATTAAGATAGTTCCACCTGTCCTCAAGCTCTTTGTATTCTTCAACAGCGGCAAGGTTCACAGACCCAAGGCGATCTACCTTGTGGGTTATATCACTGATCCGCTCCTTTGCCTCATCAGGAGAAAATGGAGAAATGCGCCATTTATCACAGAATTCTTCTATGTCGGCCCTATAGCGATCCATGGCTGTTTTTTTCAAATACACAAGGCCCTGTTCCACTTCGGAAAGGACAAGCTCATTTTGATGGACCTGCTCTTCAATAGCCCTGAGCCGGGTCTGTAGATCATTGACCTTGCCTTGCAATCCGGCAACAGCCTGGCGTGTGTTATCGTATTTTGTTTCTGCCTCTTCCAGATGCCTTTTTTCAATCAGGACACTGTTCTCTTTGGCCTCAACTCTCAACCGCACATCTTTGAGCGACCCTGCCCTGTTCTCAAGTCGGACTGCCAGGCTCTGCTTTTCTACAATCGTCGTTTCCCGATCCCGGACTATCCGATCCTTTCGATCAGCAAGCCTTCCAAGCTCCAGTTCCCTTTCCTGAAGCTGAGTCTGAACACGGGCCATTTTTATTCTATATTCCTCAAGGGCCTTTCTCCTGCGGGAAAGCACCTGTTCCTGCAGTCTCAAGGCATCCTCACGGCCCTTTATCTGCCCTTCAGCTTCCAGCCTGGCCGAAACGGCATTTTCAACAGATTCTTCCAGCCCTTCAAGGGACACCTCTACATCAAATATTTCCTCTTCGGTCTCTTCAATCTCCAAATCTATGCGTTGCGACCTCTCTTCTTTGGCCTCAATTTCCACGAGTAAACTGTCTGTTGCCTGTTTATGACCGGCCAGGTCTTCAAGAATCCGGTCCTTTTTCTTACTGACTTCCTTGAGTTTGGTCTCAGCCTTTAAGAGTTCTTTGCCTATTTTATCTTCTTCACTACGGATCTGCATTGAAGATTCATGAAGTTCGTTTTCACGTACAGTTAATCCTGAAATCTCAGCCTTTCTTGCCAGTATCCCTGAAGATGCATTGTCTGTGTTCCCAAAGACCAGCTCACCCCATGGAGTGATGATCTCACCATCCTGAGTGATGTAAAAAATGGATTTATTGTCAGTATTGCGTACATTAGAAGCAGTCTTCAAATCCGGCGCCACCTTCCAATGGATCAGGATATCAGCTACGACCTTGTCAACAGGATGTCTCGCATTGACAAACTCAAGAAGAGTGCCATGCTTTTTTTCTTTCACCTTGCCGCGGTCCTCACTAGGTATAATCAGACTTGCTCTTCCAGCCGGCTGGTCCTTAAGAAAAGACATAGCCCTATCACATGCCTCCATGTCAGGGACTATTAAAGCCTGAATTCCATGCCCGAGGGCTATCTCTACTAAATGTTCCCAGCCCGGCTCTACTTCCAGAAAATCAGCAAGTACCCCCAATGTGGAAACTTCTGAGCTGAGCAATTTGTTAGTGGCCCTGCTGAAGCCCTCACCCGAGGCATCAATAGTCTTCAGTGCATTAAGCCTGGCTCTGCAAGATGCCAGTTCCGAGTCTGCTTTATGCCTTTTTTCCACAGTGGCTGAAAGACGGCCTCTCAGATCAGAAACAGCGTCTTCAATGCCCTTTTCATCACGGGACAAGGAATCCAATTCAGTCCGGGTTTCCTCTACCTTTTCCTCATGCCCTTTCAGGTTACCTTGCAGACCCTTTACATGCTCTGATATACCCTGCAGCTCATCTCGCCTCTGTTCCAGACGACGCCTGAGTCTATCCTCCCGGTCTCTCAAGCCATTGCGTTTACTGTCCAGCCTCGCATGCCTGGCTGCCGCATCTACGAGTTGCACCTTCACTGCCTCAAGAGACTCTTTTACCTGGTCCCTGGCTGCCTCTGATTCCACTATCCATTTTTCCCGATCGGACACATCAACCCGGTACGAAGCCTCCTCTGTCTTAAGGGCCTTGATATCTTTCTGAAGCCCTTCACTGCTGCGTTCTATTAATGCCCCGTTTTCCTCAAGCTCCAGCAATGTCTTCTCGGCGGATTGCAGCCTGTTTTCTTCCTTAATTAAGGACTTTTCATGTTGCGAGGCTTCTTCCCTGAGCCCTTGAAGGATACTTTCCGCATCAGTCAGGCCATTACGAATCGCTGCCAAGGCATCTTCCGCCTCAAGGACTTCCAGTTCGAGCCTTTCCCGATCTGCGACATTTTTAGAAAGTTCCGCCTTCACACCGGACAGGTCGGCAGTGAGACAATCTTTCTCCTTTTTCAGATCCGTCTTTCGTCCCAACTCAGCAAACCACGCATGGGCAAGGAGTGCCTGATCCAGTTGATCCTGTTCTTTCCGCAGCTTCAGGTAGCGCTCTGTTCTCTTTGCCTGTCTGGAGAGAAATTTACGTTGACGTTCCACCTCGACCAGGAGGTCTTCCAGCCTCTCAAGGTTTTGCTTTGTCTGAGCCATACGGCGCTCAGCCTCGCTACGCTTGGCCCTGAACCTGGAGATACCCGCCACCTCCTCAATCAAGAGACGACGATCTCCCGGTACCATGTCAATAAAAGCACTGACCTGACCTTGATCAAAAATGGAGTATGCCCTGGCCCCAGCCCCTGTATCCATAAAAAGGTAGTGGATGTCCTTCAGCCTGCAACTCTTGCCGTTAATACGATATTCAGTGTTACCTGATCTATAGATACGACGCATTATTTCGATCTCAGGGGTATTTTCATACCCCTGCGGGACAAAAGAACCTCTGTTTTCTATGACCAAACGGACCTCAGCCAGGTTTGTTTGCCTGTCATTATTTCCGCTGTAAAGTACGTCGTCCATTTTCTTGGCCCTGAGCATGCTGGGACTCTGCTCCCCAAGTACCCACCTGATGGCGTCAACGATGTTGGATTTGCCGCACCCATTGGGCCCGACAATGCCGATAACACCCTGGGTGAATGACAGTTTTGTACGCGCAGGAAAGGATTTGAAGCCGAAAAGTGTCAGAGAATTAAGTCGCACGAGCTATCTGTACCGGATATCTTTCAATCTTAGTTCGAGTTGCTTTCGCCCCTGCCATACATTGATACAAGGCA
>JAYEMY010000049.1:0-4944 GCA_034718455.1 Thermodesulfobacteriota bacterium | reverse complement strand
CGTTCACACTCCCTGGCAGCCGACAGGCTTTTGCAGGGTTTCAACCGCGGACAAGGTTGCACCAAAAGGCGTATTCTCAACGGATTGTGCTTTGAAACCCGAAAAAGCCTGTTGGCTGTCAGGGGGGGGGGGAAGTGAATGATTACGTCCAAGCTGCCTGTGCTTTTCGGTCTCCATAACCATCAACCCCTTGGCAACTTTCACCAAGTTATAGAGAGGTTGACCAACACATGCTATCGCCCTTTTCTGCAAGCCATCTCCAAGGCCCCATGGCTTTCATTTTCCATGCATGTCAGCGGAACTCTTCTTTCATGGTGGGAAGACAACGATACCGCAATTATTGACATCATGGGCGGCATGGCAGATGAAGGACAAATAGAACTTTTGGGCGGCGGTTTTTATGAACCGGTCCTTGCTGCCATATCCCGGGAGGACAGAAAAGAACAAATACTAAAACTCAGTGAATACCTTGAGCTGCGTCTTGGGCAAAGGCCCAAAGGAGTCTGGCTTACAGAGAGGGTCTGGGAAAATCAGATAATTGAGGATCTGTTGGATGCGGGCATACAATTTGTTATCGTAGATGACCGGCATTTCCTTGTAACAGGTTTTAATAAAGAAGATCTCTATGGCTACTATCTGACAGAGTCAGGTGGAGAGACACTGGCGGTTTTTCCAATAGACGAGACTCTACGTTATCTTATCCCCTTTTTGCCGATGAATGAGCTTGAGGCATACCTGAGACAGATTGCTGCAAAAGGGAAGATGGCTATTTATGTAGACGACGGAGAAAAGTTCGGCGCCTGGCCCGGTACTCATAAGTGGGTTTACGAAGACGGATGGCTTGATAATTTTTTAGAGTCCACTTCCCGATGGAAAGAGGAATTCATTGATTGGACTACATTTTCACAGGTCATGGACAAAGTGCCCGCATCAGGTATCTGCTATCTCCCCAACGCATCCTATGAGGAGATGGAGCAGTGGACCCTTCCGGCAGGTAATATTCTGAAGCTCCAGGAGTTGATTAAGTCCCTGGGCCCGGAAGCCAAAGAGGTCTACAGGCCGTTTTTGCGTGGAGGACACTGGAAAAATTTCTTTGTGAAGTACCCGGAGTCAAACCACATGCACAAACGCACTGCTGCTGTAAGCCGGATGAGCCTCAATACCCGCTCACCAGACAGGCAGTCCAGGGATTATATCCTTTCGGCCCAGTGTAATGACGCATATTGGCATGGTATCTTCGGCGGTCTTTATCTTCCACATTTAAGAAATGCCGTGTGGCAGTCAATACTCAAGGCCGAGGCAGGACTCCGCAAAGGACAAAACCTCTTAATTGAGGAATCAGATATTAATAAAGACGGTCTTCCTGAGATCATCATTTCGTCTGGAGATGCCTGTCTGATCTTTGAACCACACTCTGGTGGACAATTAGTTGAGTGTTCCCTGCTCGACCCTCCCAACAACTATTGCAATACCCTGACCAGAAGGCATGAAGCATACCATCAGGCCCTGAGAAAAACCCTGAAGAATGGGACATGTGACAATAACGGTGAACTAAGTGAAGGTGTCTCAAGCATCCACAAGCTTACAAAGACCGTGGACCTTTCCATGCTGGATGAGCTTGCATACGATTGGTACAGGAGAAATTCCTTTATAGATCACTTTTTCGACCCAACGGCTATCCTCGGTGATTTCAAGAGATGCGATTTTAGAGAATGGGGAGATTTTGCCAATCAGCCCTTTGAATCCAGTATTGACGGGGAAACTCTTGTTTTTGTGAGAGATGGAGGCATCTACATGCCCGGCTTCCCCAAAAGGCCGGTTCATCTTACCAAAAGCTTCGTCTTCAAGAATAGGGGTATGGCAATCACTGCCAAATATGCCCTTAAAAACGATTCTACAGACCGGATAAACTGCCGATTTGGTGTAGAATGGAATATCTTTCCGGCATTTTTGGCCTTAGGAAACGGGAAAATCCTTGTGGGGGGACAAGAACAGAATTTCAGTTCTCCCTGGGAGCAGACAGGAAATAAGATAACCTTTGTGGATCAGGCGATAGGCGCAGAACTCCATATTGACCTTGGTCGGAACAGCACTATCTGGGGATTCCCTGTGAACACAGTAGCCCAGTCAGAGAGCGGCTATGAAAAAACCGTCCAGGCTATTTCCATCATGGCTCATCAAGAACTGATATTTGAACCCGGAGAAGAATGGCAACAAAGAATCACCTGGCAGGTGGAGACAGCAGCCCTGAAGAGCGCTTTTTTTCCAGGCCCTTAACATCTTCAGCTCAGGGCGCATTTACGCGTTGGGGGACCTGGGATTTTAGTTCTATTTTGAAAGATGAACGTCGAACATCGAACGTCCAACATCGAATGTTGAATGGGAAAAGATGAAGAAACAGACTTATGACCTGGAAGAAAGGCTGTTCGAGTACTCGGTGAAAATCATAAATAGCTGTTGGATGTTCGGTCTTGGATGTTTGTTTTTCATTCGATGTTCGACGTTGGACGTTCAATGTTCGACGTTCATTAGTCCATCCAGCGCAAAAATAAATCAGCGTTTATGAGGCCTCTCCCCCAACACTAGATACGCCCTTCAACTAAGGATATAGTTACCCCCTTCTATACGCAGACCTATACCCTTTACTATTGCAGTAGACACCGTCTTCCTGGCTGTTGCCAGAATTCGCCCGAAGGTCTGTCTGGAAATGCCCATTTGTACAGCAGCGGCATCCTGGTCCATTCCCTCCATATCACTCATACGTAATGCCTCAAAACCTTCAACAGTCAGAATAACTTCATCAAGACCGCGCAACGGTATGCCCCTTGGCTTGAAATAGGTTACAGTAGGCTCCTGATCAACTTTTCGCCATTTAGGGGGTCTAGCCATAATTTTTCCTCCGATTCAGCACTTTTTGCAAGGCCTCGATACACCGTAAATTTTCTTCAGGGAGACCAACAGTGATCCTGATATGGTTGGGCAGACCATATGCAGTCATTGCCCGTATGATGATTCCCTCTCTGAGCATTTTTTCATAGACCATTTTGGCATCTCTGTCGATATCTATAAGAAGGAAGTTAGTCTCACTGGGCATCACCCTGCATCCTAACTCCTCAAGTTGTTCCGTGAGAAAATCCATGCCCTGCCACACGGTATCAATTGTCTTTTTAAGGTGTTGATGGTCATCCAGGGCCGCAAGGGCCCCTACCTGGGCCATAGTATTGACATTAAAGGGTTGCCGGACCCGCTCCAGATATTTGACTACATCTCTGTCCATCACTCCATAGCCCACACGAAGTCCAGCCAGACCATAGGCCTTTGAAAAGGTCCGAAGGGCTATGACTCTCCTGTCCTGCTTCATATACTCCACTGCCTGTGGAGTCTGTTCATTCCTAACGAATTCCATGTAGGCCTCATCCAGGACTACCAATAAATGATCTGGAAGATTTTTCAGAAATGCATCGAAGTCTTCAATGTGAATGACCGTGCCGGTAGGATTGTTGGGATTATCCAGAAATATCAGGCGGGTTCTCGGTGTAACTGCCCGTAATATGTTCTCAAGGTCGTGATGGTACTCTGAAAGGGGAATGAGCACATTGCTTCCCCCCACGACCTGAACCATCTTGCAATATACCAAAAAGCTCGGATCACTGCTTATGACTTCATACCCTGGCCGAATGAAAACCCTTATCAGAAAATCTATCAACTCGTTGGATCCGTTGCCAAGCACTATCTCCTCAGAAGATACTCCCAACAACCCTGCAAGCTTTTCCTTGAGGTAGTAACCACTACCATCGGGATAGCGGTGCAGAGAAATTGCTGCATTTCTTATGGCTTCCAGGGCCTTTGAAGACGGCCCTAATAAATTTTCATTAGAGGCAAGTTTGATAGGATTTTTTACTCCATATTCCCGTTCGAGTTCCTCAAGGGGCTTACCTGGAGGATAAGGGACAAGGCTTGTGAGATATTCCGGGAATTCAAAAGATAAAGGCTTTGATTGATTAAACATGTAATGATCCTTAAATGGTCTCTGCAGTTCTCGAATACAATTTATGTTCTTCCAGCCCGAGATTCGGATTAGCTTCCACCCTGATTTCAACATCAAAGTTTTTTTCAAGGTTATAGAGTTCTAAGCGCTTGCGGTTAAGCAGGTATGAGACAACCTGATCCGGGGCCTCCAGCACAAGTTGCCCTGATTTTTTTTCATGACTACTTGCCAGATGAGCACTGATTCTTCTTAAGTCCGCCAGTGCAAGGGCCTCCACAGACATTACCACCCCCCTTCCATGGCAGTAAGGGCAGGAGCAATAACTGCCCAATTGCACAGGAGAACGGATTTTCTGGCGCACCAGTTCAAGAACACCAAACCGTGAAATCCTGGCAATTTCCGTCCTGGCACGGTCCTTTTTGAGGCACTTCCTCATGCGTTTTTCCACCTGTTGTCTGTAGGCCCTGTTACGCATATCAATAAAATCAATAACTATTATTCCTCCGAGATCCCTGAGACGCAGTTGTCGCGCTATTTCCTCCGCAGCCTCCAAATTGGTCTTTAGTGCGGTTTCCTCAATATTTTTTCCCCTAACGTTTTTCCCTGAATTCACATCTACAGACACCAGTGCCTCGGTTGGCTCTATAACAATATGCGCTCCGGAAGGCATGCGAATATTGGGCTGATATACTTGCTCTATCAGAGTCTCAAGATCGAAGTGTGAAAAAATGGGGACGTCGCCCTGGTATAAACGTACAGTGGCTACCTGTCGTGGGGCAATGATGCGAAGAAATGCCTTTATATTATCATAGATATCCTGCCGGTCCACCAAAATTTCCTCGACATCACTTGTTAGATAATCCCTCAGAAATCGTTTTACCAGATCACGGTCTCTATAAATCAGGGCCGGGGCCTGAGCGGACTGGACCTTTTTTCTCAAGTTGCTCCAGAGTCGT
>JAYEMY010000048.1:0-4983 GCA_034718455.1 Thermodesulfobacteriota bacterium | reverse complement strand
GATACAGCATATTGATCAGCATTGCTCTCTGTAATGTCCGCAGTGCTTCACCTACCTCTCGTGATCGGTAGTTCGATTGCCCAAAGCCTGAAAAGGTTATTCTCTGACCGGCAGCAAACGGTGCTGTCTCAATACAGTGGCGAAGAATTGTCGCCATGGAGGGATTACGTGCGTATTTTGCAACGTCATCCTGATATGAAACCAACAAAGAATCATAGATACCGTTTAAAGCCGTAACATCATTTTTTTTAATATACGCAGCAACGACTTCAGGCATACCACCAACAAGTGCATAGCGATGAAAATAATCCATCAATGTTTCGTGTGCATAAGCCGGCATCGGCACGGCATCAAAGGCATTGACAGCCTCGCCTGCTTCACTGGCAATCAAGAATTCTCTGAAAGTCAGAGGATACAGAAAGTGATGTTCGACCCGCCCCACAGGGAAACTGATGTGCTTTTCATGCAGGGCGATTTCCAGAAGAGATCCAGCGGCGACAACGTGTATTTTAGGCAAATCTTCATAAAAGTAGCGGAGAATTTCGACTGCTTCAGGGCAATTCTGGATTTCATCAATAAAAAGAAGAGTTCGCCCCTTAACCGGAGACAGCCCTGGTTTCATAAGAATTGCCTGAAATGTATCCTGAACAGATAATCTGCGGCGGAAAATATCCGAGTCCCTCGGAAGGTCCAAATTCAAGTAAATAAACCTTTTAAACCGTTCACCAAACAGCTTGACGGTCACAGTCTTCCCAACCTGCCTGGCTCCCCGCACAACAAGTGGCTTTCGATCTTCAGAACGTGCCCACTGTTCAAGCTTTAATAAAAACTCTCTTGGAAACATAACACCCCCCGGCTTGTAATAATACAAAGCCATAATACATTCATTATTGTAACAATGCAAGGGAAATTTACAAGAAAATATGTATCATTGCAAGGGTTATTGTAAAGTATCTGTGGCGAGTGCAAGCGGGGTCTGCCTTTGACATAGGAACTGATACTGACTGATTTCTTGTGATCTCTGAAACTAAAAAGATCAGGATTAAATCCGGCGCACATACTTATAATTTGCATTCATCTTTTAAACCGGATAAGGTTATCCTTGATCCGTATTACTGGTATTTGATCGGGAACAGGAAAAAAGGTTTAAGGCAGTTGGAGTTCTGAAAATCTATATAAAATCAGTATCCGTCCGGATAAGTAACAGAAAAAACGGGGACAGCTAGGTTGGGTTTTGTTCCTCAACCCAACATAACAATGTTGAATACGGCTCAAAACGTTGGGTTTCGCTTCGCTCTACACAACCTACAATATAATCGAATCGGTATGGGCAAGCCGGGTAGCCCTGTAGGTTGGGTTGAATTCATACAACCCAACAAATGAAACCGGATGGGACAACATATTTCCGGTGATCATATACAAACGGGAAAAACAAAACCAAACACCACCGCGTATAAACATGGCCCTGTGGCTGACATGGCCCCATATTGTTGAGTTTCGCTACGCTCAACCCAACCTACAAAATTCGAAATGATATCCTATGACGGAACATACATTCGATCGAGAAAAAACAATCCGCTACTGGCTTGAAGGTGCTGCCTATGATCTTGAAACCGGAAAAAGCCTTTTGGAATCAAAGAGGTTTCCTTATGCTCTCTTTTTTGGCCACCTTGCCATCGAAAAGGCGTTGAAAGCTCTTGTTGTTAAGGAAAGCGGTGAACATGCTCCTTATAGCCATTCGCTTGTGATACTTGCCAAAAAGGCCAACATTGAACTTACTGAAGATATGATCGATGATCTCGCAGAGTATACTGTATTCAACATTGAAACAAGGTATCCAGATGAAAAGAAAACCTTTTATGATCAATGCACTGAAGATTTTGCATATGAGAAGTTTTCCGAAATGGAGAAGCTTTATAAATGGTTAATTCAGAAGTCCGCCGGATAGTAAATTCATTCGTAAGAAACCTGATTAAAGAAGAAATAAAGGTTGAAAAGGTCCTTCTCTACGGCTCGTATGCTTCCGGGCTGTTTCATGAAAATAGTGATGTGGACCTAGCCATTATTTCATCCGATTTCGGGAAAAATAAATTTGAGGAGGGGAAACTCCTCTTGAGGATTGCGTGGCGGATTGATCCGAGACTCAATCCGATACCTGTTTCCACTAAGGCATTTGAAAAAGACACATGGGTACCTCTGATCAACGAGATAAGACAAAAGGGCATCGAGCTGAAGACAAAAGGGTCAGCCTGAATGGAAGTCAGGTAGGTTGGGTTGAATTTATGAAACCCAACGATACAATACGCAATGATCGGTTAAACTATCGCGAATATAATGCAAATGGCTAACAAAACCAAAAAATATCACCTTGGTCATGGTCTCCCGGTTTGGCATGGCGTGAAATGTTGAGTTTCGCTGCTCTCCCAAACCTATTATGAGACCAGGGTAAGGTAATGATAACAAGTTATATTTTCACCGAACATGCACGATTTGAAATAAAACGACGGGCCTTGAGTGAAGCGATAGTAGTCAAAGTAATCGAAAACCCGGAACAGCAATGGGAGGTAAGAAATGGCCGGAGTGTAATGCAGTCTCGTATTTCCATGTACGGAACTGAAAAACAGTTGGGAAGCGTTGACACTCTTTCTCCGAAAACCAAACGCTCCTTTGGACAACAACATTTGTGAACAAGCCCTTAAGAAGGCCATCCTCCACCGAAAAAACGCCCTCTTTTACAAAACAGAGCACGGCGCATACATAGGTGATATGTTCATGAGCCTGATTCATACCTGCAATTTGGGTGGTATCAATCCCTTTGATTACATTACAGCCCTGCAAAAACATTCCACTGAGGTATTCAAGAATCCTCAGAATTGGATGCCTTGGAACTATAAGGCCATGCTCTCCGTTACTGAATAGTCCGTAGCTTTTCAACTATCTTAATGCACCCAGCCTTCCTGGCTAGGTGCCGGACGACTGACGATTCCCCGGACAAGCTGTCACGGCACACCGGAGTCCGATCTCGCTACCCCACCCCAACTTTACCCCAACTTTTTTTGGTCTGTTCATGCTTGCCGAAAGGACACAGTTCAACGATAATGATATAGTTTGATACAGTTTTTAAAAACTATTTTTTTGCAAAAATTCCTCTGGAGTCAAGACAGTGCCTGGGAAAATATTTTCAAAATGTAAATTATCCCAGGTAACCATTCTTGAAATGAAGGCTAAATGGCGCTTTGCAACCGAAACCATTAATGCATCACCCAGCGAGGTTTTAGTTTTTAGCAGATTAAAAATCTCCTTAATCCCAATGGCAGGAAAGTCAGTCTCTAGAATGGGAACAGGCAGAACAGTGACCTGATATCTATCTTGAAAGTAAAACCATAGTTCCGTCAACTGTTTTTCGTTGAGATTAAATGAGAGGATTCCACAAAGTTCCAGTAGGTTAACAATAGTAGTAAAACCAGTTCTTTTTTTGGCTATGTCAGCAAGAAATGCCCGATTTGTCTTGTAATAGACATCTCTTTTATACCGGAGGTCAATCACAAAGACATTTGTATCGACCAAAACTAAGTCCTGTTTCGGACCCACTCTGTGGCCTCCCTCCACCCCTTGAATTCAGGCTTTGTCTTTCTGAGAGTCTGTTCAATATCTCCCCACGCTTCATCAAAAGACCTCAATTCTTCTAAGGCCTTTGTTTCTTCCATTGTTGGTGGAGCTATGACCGCCACCGGTTTCCCTCGATAGGTGACAGTTAATCGTTCACCTAATCTGACCTTCTTGATGACTTCACCGGTTTTTTGCTTCAATTGTTTGGCTGTTACTGTACTCATAAAATTTCCTCCAAGTAATTACTTGGATTTAATAGTAATCACTTCAGGTCAGCATGTCAAGGATATTTTTTGACACCTCTTAGGGGTTTTCCCTCTCTCGCGCATTATACACAAATAGGAGCTTCTGTTTTTTGGACAGGATTTACAGGATTTTTCTAATTCCTTATATCCTGATCATCCTGTAAATCCTGTCAAGAAAAGTTCTGCCGTAGGAGCTAAATTGTTCTGATAAGCCATTGGAGTTGAGTTCGCTATGAAAACATTGCAAAGGATGAACGCCTGGAGCAGGCCGCACGATGGCTGGTCCGGTCTCAGGACAAGGACTTTACACCTGAAGACAAAAAACGGATGACCATCTGGCTGGACGAGGCCCCGGCCAACCGTGAAGCGTTTGAGGAGATGCGCAAGGCGTGGGAGCACATAGGCGTTTTGACCCCCGTCCTTGCACCAATTTCCATCCATCCTTACAAAGCTAAAAAGTACACAGGCGTGAAGACCATACTCTCGTGAAGACCATACTCTCCAGGTTTAAGGAATCAAAAAATAGAGCGGCCTTAGCTGTGGCGGCTATGGCGGTCATGGTCTTGCTGTGTCTGCCGGTTTTCAGAACTTACTTCTTTCAGCAGGCTGAAACAATTCATGCTTACAAAACCATGATCGGAGAACAAAAAACTCTGACCTTAAGTGATGGTTCCATTCTGAAGATGAACGTAAGAAGTGCCCTCTCCGTTCGCATGAGGAACCTGCGGCGGCAGGTGGAGTTAAATGAGGGAGAGGTCTTTTTTGCAGTAGCAGTCGATCCGGACCGGCCATTTGAGGTACGCACCCCCAACGGCCTGATCCGGGTTCTGGGTACAGCCTTCAACGTAAAGAGCCGCAGCGGACGGGTAGCTGTGGATGTTGAGCGAGGGCAGGTCCAGGTAAAGGACGCTCCAAAGGGCACCGGAGACATGAGGGCCGGAAGGGTGACATTGGCGGCAGGTCAGGGCGTGGATATCGATCCTTCAGGGCACCTATCAAGGTTGCGGCCCTCAGACATGAAACAGGTTCTGGCCTGGCAAAACAGGCAGGCAGTCTTTAAGAACACACCACTGGGACAGGTCTTGCGGGAGCTGGAACTTTACCACGATGTCCGGGTGAAGCTGGCCTG